>DATJYT010000246.1:0-23016 GCA_035499475.1 Xanthobacteraceae bacterium
CGTCAAAGCTAGGCCCGAAACGACCGGCGAGGCCGCCGTCGGCGACGCCGACGTCGTCATCACCATCACCCGCTCGGCAGAGCCGGTGCTGCGCGCGAACTGGCTCAAATCCGGCGTCCATGTGAACGCCGCCGGCGCAAACACCCCGGCGCGGCGCGAGCTCGACGCCGAGACAGTCCTGCGCTCCACGGTCCGGGCGACCGATCAGGTGGCGCAAGCGCAGCATGAAGCCGCCGAGTATCGCGACCTTGTCGCCGCCGGGCGCCTGAAATGGGACGACATTGTCGAGATCGGCAACTTGGTGATCGGCCAAGCCACCGGCCGCCGCGGGCCCAACGACATCACCTTGTTCAAATCGCTCGGCATCGCGCTCGAGGATATTGCTTTCGCCCAGCTGATCTGCCGACGCGCCAGGGAGCGCGGCGTCGGGAGGCCGATGCCATGACCACCCATCGCCTGGACGCCGCTCCCGACACGGTGCACTGGGGCTATTTCGATGCGGCGCTCAAGCCGCTCATCACTGTCGCGCCGGGCGACGAGGTCGTTATCTCCACGGTCTCGGCCTCGCCCGGCCAGATGCCGTCACCGGACGCAGGCTTCACCGTGCCGGACGCGCTGCCGGCGATCCACAAGAGCGTGACGCCAAAGCTCGGCGGCCCGCACATTCTGACCGGCCCGGTCGCGGTGCGCGGCGCCAAAGCCGGCCAGGTGCTCGAAGTCCGCATCAAGACCATCGAGCTCCACTACGATTGGGGCTACAACCTGATCCGGCCGCTTGCCGGCGCGCTGCCCGACGATTTCGAGACGCCGCGCGTCATTCACATCCCGCTCGACAAGACACGCATGGTCGGCACGTTGCCGTGGGGCCTCGAACTGCCGCTCAAGCCGTTCTTCGGCATCATGGCGGTGGCGCCCCCGCCGACCTGGGGCGCGGTGTCCTCGCCGCCGCCGCGGCGCAATGGCGGCAACATGGACAACAAGGAGTTGGTGGCGGGCACGACGCTCTTTCTGCCGATCCACGTGGACGGAGCCCTGTTCTCCGCTGGCGACGGCCACGGCGTCCAGGGCGACGGTGAAGTCTGCGTAACGGCGATCGAGACCGGCCTCATCGGCACCTTCGAATTCCACGTCCGCGCCGACATGACGCTCGAATGGCCCATGGCGGAGACGCCGACCCACGTCATCACCATGGCGTTCGATCCCGACCTCGATGACGCGGTGGTGATCGCGCTGCGCGACATGATCAAGCTCATCTGTGCGCGCACCGGCATCTCACGCGAAGACGCCTATACGCTGTGCAGCCTCGCCGCCGACCTGCGCGTGACGCAGGTGGTGAACGGCGCAAAGGGCATCCACGTGATGCTGGAAAAGGCGCTGCTGGCGAAGCGTTGAGCCTCAGCATCCGCGTCTACGCGGCGTCGAACACCGCCAAGGTCGCGCCGGTATTGCCGCCGGCCGCCATGTCCGGGCAGGTGCTGAGCGCGGCGAGCAAATCCATCTCGGCGCGCAGCGCCACGTAAGCGCCGGGCGGCTTGGGCCGGATATGCGAGTGCTCGAGCTCGCCGGTATCGGAGTGAATGATCATATGCTGGAAGATGTTGAACGGGCTCGGCACGTCTTCGACCGCGATGCCGTAAGGTTCCAGGATGCCGCCCAGATTCTCGGTGCAGCCGCGCGGCGGCATGTCCGAGAGGGGCCGCTTGTAGGTGATCTCCCAAATGCCCTTCGCCGCGGCGAGTTCGTGACGCTTGCGGCTGCACATGCCTTCCTGCAAGTCGTGGGTGCCTTCCTTGAAGGTGTCCTCGGTGATCGTCATCATCGTGTTGTTGAGCTTCGAGATGAGCTGGTCGCCGGTCGAGATGAACACCTTGCGCTGATTGGCCTTGGTGCGGGCCTGGTCGAACCGCTCGCGCAGGTTATGGCGATTGAAGCAGACGAAATCGATGATGGTCTGCGATGTGATGCGCGCCGACTGGCCGGCTTTCAGATCGAAGGCGAAGCCGATATTGCGCGGCAGTTCCCGTTCCCACAGAAGTTTCCCCGGCATTTCCCCTTAGACCTCGCTTGCACCCTGAACCTCGCCACTATTCGGCAATCGCCTTCGCCGCCTTGGCGACCACGTCGGGCGGGATGGCATAGAGCTGACCGAGCAGCACATCGATGTCGTGGCCGCTCATCGGGCCGATGTCCATTTTTTCGCGCGCGGCTTCGGCCAGAAGGTCGGGGTCCTTCATGGTTTCGTCGAATGCCTTGATCAGCGCCGCCTTACGGTCCGCTGGAATGCCCGGCGGCGCCGCGAACGGCCGGCCGATCGCCTGCGGGGCGAAATGCAGGTAGAGGATCTGCTTCTTCTCGGGATCGTTGATCACGTCCAGCGCCAGCGGCACGTCCGGCAAGTCGGGATCTTTCTTCAGCGCCGCCTGCAGAAGAAGGTTCACGCTTTTGTTCTTGATCCACTCGGCATGCGCAACCTTGATGGTTCCCCATGACAAGCCGCAGATGCCGTCGACCTCGCCGCGCTCCATGGCAAGCGTGATGTCGTTGGTCCCGGGATAGCCGGAGACGAGCTTGATCTTGGTGCCGAGCACATTGTTGTAGAGCCGCGCATAGATGTCGGAGTCGGCGGCGGCGAACTGGCCGCCCATGACCACCGGCATGGTCTGCATATCGTGCCAGGTTTTGACCGGCGACTTGCTGCCGGTCAGGCACATGCTGGTATCGCCCGACATGCTGCCGATCCACGAGAATTTGCGGCCGTCAAAGGTGAGGCCCGGCGTCACCAACGGCATGGTCGGGATGCTGCGCGAGAAGGTACCGATCACCGAACCGTCCTTGGGCGCGGCGTTGTAGAGATAGTTGCTGGCCCGCAGGCCGCCGGCGCCCGGCATGTTTTCCGGCACCACGGTCGGATGGCCGGGAATGTACTTGCCGAGATAACGCGCAAGCACGCGCGCATAAAGATCGTAGCCGCCGCCGACGCTATACGAGATCACCACCGTCAGCGGATGGCTGCGGTAGAAATCAGCAACGTCGTCGGCCGCCGCGGGGCGCGCGAAAACGAACAGCAGTGCCCAAGCCAGCACTATGCAGGCTTTGATCCGGAGCAATCGATACGAAAGCTGGTCCATGAAGCGGTGTCCCGACGGTCCCGTGAGCCCGGCATGCTTTCAGTCAAGCAACGAGACTGTTGCGCAATCTTCCGGTTGAAACAAGCGAACCCACCTGCAACCTGCCGCCGCACTGGAAATCGCTGCGCCCGCCACGCATACTCGCGTCATGCCTGACCAGCGCTCCGCCAAACCTACTGAACCGCCATGACGAATGCCAAGAGCGGCGTGGACGCGGTCGCTTCGCGCATCGTTGACGCCGCAGCAGGGTGCGGCATCACGCTGGTTGCGAGCCTGCCCGACGGCTGGATCACGCCTCTGATCGCGCGTTTTGCCGGGGACGCGCGGTTTCGTCACGTCGCGGTCAATCGTGAAGAATCCGCCATCGGGCTTTGTTCCGGCGCCTTTCTCAGCGGCGTCGGCGCATTCGCGCTGATGGGCGCGTCAGGCTTCCTCACCTGCATCTACGCGATCACCAAGATCAACTATACCTACCAAATCCCGCTGCTGATCGGCATCACGCTGCGCGGTCGGCCGGGCGATGGCGCCAAATTCCATCAGTCGAATGGGCTTTATCTCGAACCGGTCATCGCCTCGATCGGCATGCCGTTCGTGGCGATCGAACGCGGCGAGGACGTTTCGCGCCTTGCCACCGCCTATCGGCACAGCCGCGTAATGTCGCGCCCGGTCGTGGTCGGCTTCACGCGCGAAGTCTTGCGAGGCGAGGCGTGATGGATTTCGAAGCCTGCTTCCGGCTGCTGGCCGAACGCCTCAAGGACGAGGTCATTGTCACATCGGCCGGCAATTGCTCGGAACTGTGGTGGGAGATCACCGGCGAAACCGAGCGGGTTTTCTATCTCGAAGCCTCGATGAGTCTCGCTTCGGTATTCGCGGCCGGCATTGCGCTCGGCGCCCCGGAGCGCACCGTCGTGGCGTTCAGCGGCGACGGCGCCTTCTGCATGAATCCCGGCATGCTCCTGGTCGAGCGGCAGTTGGCGCTGCCCAATCTCAAGCATTTCATGGTCGCCAACGGCTGCTACGGCTCGACCAACGATCTGGCGCATCCGTTCGGCGATCTGGTCGATTACGCCGCCATGGCCAAGGCCTCTGGCATCGAGCGTGTCTATGACTTTTCGACCGTCGAGGGTCTGGCGCAGGGGCTGGACGACGTGGTGCGCGATCCCGGCCACGCCTTCGCGGTTCTTCACGTCGAACCGCTCGGCCGGCACGTAGCGTCCCCGCCGCTCGATGGTCCGGAAGTGAAATTCCGTTTCGGCCGCTATCTGGAACGCACCGGCGGGCGGCCGGTGTTCGATACGCCGTTGCATCGGCCGCGTTGACGAATGAGCCGCGCGATCAAGCCGCGAGCAGCTTCTGCACTTCGTTGACCAGTTCGCGCAGATGGATCGGCTTCGACAGCACCTTGGCATTTTTGGGCGCTGCCGAATCGGAATTGAGCGCCACCGCCGCAAAGCCGGTGATGAACATGATCTTGATATCGGGATCGAGCTCGGCGGCGCGGCGGGCAAGCTCGATGCCGTCCATCTCGGGCATGACGATGTCGGTCAGCAGCAGTTCGAACGGTTCCTCGCGTAGTCGCTGGTAGGCGGATAGGCCGTTATCATAGGAAATCACGTCGAAACCGGCATTCTGCAGCGCCTTGACCAGGAACCGCCGCATGTCGACGTCGTCTTCAGCAAGCAGGATTTTGGACATGACCACCCGAATCCGGCTCTCGCCGGTCCCCTTGATTCCATAAGCCGGATCGCCGGTAAACATGAGGTGAAAAACCTGCCTTCACGGCGGATCTTGCCGCGTCCCGACGGCTATGGACAACGGCCGCTGACGCACGCTAGGGATCGTTGCCGGGTAGCGCGTCACGGGAATCCCCGCCAAGCCCCATGCTGGAAATCCAGGACGAGTTCGATCCGCCTTTTGAGGCCACGGAGCCTGTGGAATGCCGTGGGCCGGTCTTGTTCAATTCGCCCCATAGCGGGCGTGTCTATCCGCGCTCGTTTCTGCTCACCTCGCGGCTCGATCTTGCGACGCTGCGGCGTTCCGAGGACAGCTTTGTCGATGACCTGATCGCCGGTGTCGTGGCGCGCGGCCACCCGGTGATGCGGGCGCACTTCCCGCGCTGCTACGTGGACGTCAACCGCGAGCCCTATGAGCTGGACCCGCGGATGTTCGAGGGCCGGCTGCCGTCATTCGCCAACACGCGTTCGATGCGGGTGGCCGGGGGCCTCGGCACGGTGGCGCGCGTGGTCGGCGATGCCCAGGAAATCTACGATCAGCGCATGTCCGTATCCGAGGCACTGCACCGCATCGACGCACTCTACAAGCCCTATCATCGCGCGTTGCGGCGGCTGTTCATGCGACTGCACCGCGATTTCGGCGCCGCCATGCTGATCGACTGCCACTCGATGCCGTCAACGACCGGCACCCGCGATGAGCGGCCGCGCGCCGATCTGGTGCTTGGCGACCGTTACGGAACGAGCTGCGTCCCGATCATCGCCGAGACCATCGAGCAGACCATGCGCGGCTTCGGCTACGTGGTGAGCCGCAACAAGCCCTATGCGGGCGGCTTCATCACCGAGCATTACGGCAATCCGACCACCGGCCTGCACGCCATCCAGCTCGAGATCAATCGCGCGCTCTACATGGACGAGCGGCGCTATGAGCGCTCGCCCTCGTTCACACGGCTCGCCGGTGAATTCGAAATTCTCTCAGATCGTCTGGCGGAAATTCCGCTCGAGGAGTTGCGACCTTACCGTGCAGCGGCCGAATAGGCCGCGCAGCACGCGAAGAGCGGTTCGACATACTGCCGACGCGACCGAAAAGAAAAAGGGCCGCTCACATTGCTGGAGCGGCCCAAGTCTAGGGAGGAAACGCCCAAGGAGGGCGACGGTAGCGCGAGAGAGCCTCTCGCTACCGCACTGCAACAACATACACTGCGCCGCACAAAGCGCAAGCCCTACTGACCTATTTGGCAGGAACTTTTCCCCGATTTTTCCTGCAAATCACGCAGAGCAGCCCTTCGCCAGGCTGCCGGCTTTTCAGGCATCTGGGAATATCTCGTCTTGCCAATATCTTAGACCTGTGCCGGCGGTGCCCAAGAAAGTCGCTAGGTCGCTTTCCGCTCCCCTGCGCGTTTGGTCGCACTGGCGCGCTACGACTTCGCCTCGCGGCCATAGGTCGATTGCCGGCGGGGGCACACTTCGCTACTCGAACCACCAAGTGATCCGATGACGGCGATCGACTTTGCAGCTTTCGTGGATGAACTCGCCGCGGTGTCCGGCGAGACCATTCGGCCATTCTTTCGCAGCGCACTGGGCGTCGAGAACAAGAGCCGCACCGGCGGCTTCGACCCGGTGACTGCGGCCGATCGCGCGGCAGAGGCTGCCATGCGCGCCTTGATCAACAAGAGCTTCCCCGACCACGGTGTCGTGGGCGAGGAATTCGGCGCCGAGCGCCCGGATGCCGAATATGTGTGGGTGCTCGATCCGATCGACGGCACCAAATCGTTCATTTGCGGCATGCCGGTCTGGGGCACGCTGATCGCGCTGACCCGGCGTGGCGAACCGATCTACGGCGTGATGCACCAGCCGTTCACCCGCGAACATTTTTCCGGCGACGGTGCGGCGGCAAACTACCGCGGGCCGGCCGGCAGCCGTGTTTTGCAAGTGCGCGATTGTGCGGCGCTCGAAGACGCCATCCTGGTCACCACCAGTCCGCTGCTCATGAATGAAGCCGACCGCAGCCGCTTCGGCCGGGTCGAAAAGGCGGTGCGGCTGTCACGCTACGGCGGCGACTGCTACGCCTACTGCGTGCTCGCAGCCGGACACGTCGATCTTCTCATCGAAACCGAGCTCAAGCCGCACGACGTGCTCGCCCTCATTCCGATCATCGAGGGTGCCGGCGGCATCATCACCACCTGGGATAACGGCCGAGCCCATAACGGCGGACGCATCGTCGCCGCCGGCGACAAGCGTGTGCACGCGCAAGCGATGAAGCTGCTCAACGCTTGATTCCGGCCGACGACCGATTGCGCGCAAAGTCCGTCAGGGGCCGGACGTCTCCCGCTACTGGAGCTTGCTCGCACCTTTCGCCATTTGAAGGCACGTGAGCAGGCCCGAATAGCTCGCAAGGCCTCCGGCGCTGGATGCAGCAACGCAATTTGCCCTGTCCGCAGCCTTAAAGGTCGGCCACTGACTGACGAGCTGATCGCGGATGGCCAACTCGCTTTTCATGCACCCGGCGTAGTCCTGTTGAACGCTTTTGTTGGGTTCGAGACTTAACCCGCCCTGTTGAGAAATGCCGCGACAGACGGGCTCGATGTCGAACTGCGGGACATCATCTGCAATCGCAATCGTCAATTGCGCGGCCAATGCAAATGTCGTGACAGGGATCATCATCTGATTGCTCCACGATGTGCGCTTAAGCGCGTGCCGCGGCACTCACAGTCAACGCTCGCAGAGAAACCAAGACGCTCTCCCTGGTTCCACCAACGGCGGCTCGAGACGCCGCGGTTGAGACCTCGGCGGGCGCGCTTGGCGAGCACGCCCGCTTCGCGGTTCATTGATTTATTGACCTTCGTGGCTTCTCATCGCGGCGTCGATCTTCTCCTTGACGGCCGCAAGGTTGAACGAAGCGGGCGCCTGCATCGGCGGGTACTCGACCGCCGTCTGCGCCAGCGCCGCGACGTACTGCTGGACCTGGACGAAACGCCAGAACTCGCGGGCATAGAACTCATTCATATACCCGCCGCCCAGGTCGTTGAGCGATTCGCCGCGGATCGACGGCGTCCGCTCGAACGGATCCTGCCGCAAGTTGACGATAAACGGCATGTCGGTCGTGACTTTCTCGCCCGGCCATCCATAAGGCTGCTGGATGAACTGGAACTTGAAGTCGTCGATCCGGATCGCGCCGAGATTGGCCTCGGCGAAGTAGAAGACTTCGTGTCGCGCCGACGGACCCTTGCCGGTGAGCAGGGCCGTCTGGTCGTAGCCGTCGAGATGGTTCTTGTAAGTGCGGCCATTGAGCGTCACGCCCTGCAGAAGCTGCTGCGTGATGTTCGGGTTGCCAGCCGCGGCAACGAGCGTCGGGAACCAGTCCAGCCCCGAGAAGATGCCGTTCTCCACCGAACCTGGCTTGATCTTGCCAGGCCAGCGGATGAGGCACGGCACGCGGAAACCGCCCTCATAGCTCGTGCCTTTGGTGGCGCGGAACGGCGTCATGCCGCCGTCCGGCCAGGTGAACACTTCGGCACCGTTGTCGGTGGTGAAGATGACGATGGTGTTGTCGGTGACCCCGATATCGTCGAGGTGCTTGAGCAGATCGCCGATGTCGTCGTCCATCTGCGCCATGCCGGCTTCTTCAAGGCCGAAATTGCTCTGGTAATTCATCTTCGCCTGATACTTCTGCGCGAGATAGGTGAAGACGTGCATGCGCGTGGTGTTGTGCCAGATGAAGAACGGCTTATTGGCTGCCTTGGCGCGATCCATGAAACCCTTGGTCTGCTCGACGAGCACCTCGTCGAAGGTCTCCATGTCGTATTTGGCATCGCGGCCCTTCTGCCACATCTGATGATCGGACGTCATGTCCTTGAAGGGCTTCAGCGGGCCTTCGTCGACGATACGCTGCTTGCCGACCTTGCCCCAGCGCGGCATCTCGGTCGGATCATCGGTATCGGTCGCGTAGGAATGGACCAGGCTGCGCGGTCCGTATTTGTCGATCCAGTCCTGCGGATAGTCGAACCAGTAGGGATCCGACATCGCGTCGAGGTGATAGAGATAGCCGAAGAATTCATCGAAGCCGTGCAACGTCGGCAGGTATTTGTTCTTGTCGCCGAGGTGGTTCTTGCCGAACTGGCCGGTGGCATAGCCGAGCGCCTTCAGCGCCGTCGCGATGGTGCAGGCCTGTTCCGGCATTCCGACGTCGGCGCCCGCCTGACCCACCGTCGTCAAACCGGTGCGCAAGGGAATTTCACCGGTGATGAAGTTGGCGCGGCCGGCGGTGCAGCTCGCTTCCGCATAGTAGTCGGTGAAGCGCATGCCGCCTGCGGCGAGCTTGTCGAGGTTCGGCGTCTTGCCGGACATGATGCCCTGGTGATAGGCGCCGATGTTGAACCAGCCGACGTCGTCACCCATGATGACAAGGATGTTCGGCTGCTTGCCTGCGGGCGCCGCCTGCTGCGCTTGCGCGACAGCTTTCTGCACGTTCGCGGCCGTCCCCAACGCCGATGCCGCGGCGAGCGTTGTGCCGGCCAGCAGCATGTTGCGACGGCTCAGTGCAGCCTGTTTGTCGTGCTCGTCCTGATCGCTCATGATGGTCTCCTGTCTCGAATGATGCAACGGAACCCGACGTGGCACGTCGAGGTATCGACCGGCTGAGCGTGACGTGCCGCCGGCCGGTAGCGGCGGCAATAGGTGGGGGCGCAAAGGTGCGATCCGCCCTTGAGCACCTTTCGCGGAATTTTGACGTTGGGCTGGCAGGTGTCGTAACTGCCCGTTTCCGACCCGCCGCGCGGATTTTCCGGAATGCAGCACGCCTTGGGCGCATCGGCCTCATGCTTGGGCGCGTACCAATCGCTGGTCCATTCCCAGACATTGCCGATCATGTCGTAGAGGCCATAGCCGTTCGGCGGAAACGCCGTTACCGGCGATGTTCGCTCAAAACCGTCGCTGCAAAGATTCTCGAGCGGAAATTCGCCCTGCCAGGTATTGGCCATATGCTTGCCGCCGGGCGTGAGTTCGTCGCCCCAGGCAAATTCGGCGCCTTCTAATCCGCCGCGGGCGGCGAATTCCCATTCGGCTTCGGTCGGCAATTCCTTGCCGGCCCACTCCGCGTAGGCAGCAGCGTCGCGATATGCGACGTGGACGACCGGATGGTCGTCGAGCCCGCTGATCGAACTGCGGGGTCCATAAGGCCTGCGCCAATTGGCCCCGAACTTGAAATTCCACCAGCGCGACCAGTGGCGCCGGTCGATCCGATCCTTCGGCGGCGCGAACACCAGCGAGCCGGCCTTGAGCATGTGCGGCAGTGCGCCGGGATAATCCTTCGGGTCGGGGGCAATTTCGGCGAAAGTGACGTGGCCGGTGTCGTTGACGAACTTACGGAACTCGCGGTTGGTGACCGGCGTGCGGTCGATCCAAAAGCCGTCGACTGAAACGCGATGAACCGGCGCCTCTTCGGGATAGTGCTTGTCCGATCCCATGCGATACGTGCCGCCGGGGACGAAAATCATCGTGGTCGGGCTCTTGCGATCCACCGGTCGCCTCCTCCAGTTCCCACGGTTTTCCGCTCGCGGCGCTTTGCCACACGGGCTTTCGTGGCGGCACGCCGCCGCCAGGGTCGCGCACACCTGAATTGCCGGAGTTTTTATCGAGAAAAGGGATCGCGCCTATTGGACCGTGGTCCAATATCGATCGACAATCCTCACAAAGATACCGCCGTGGATTTCCAATCGACTAGACTAAAGCTTTCAAGATGACGCCTTCTCAAGATGACGCCTGCGCCACTCGCCACGGCAACGTTGGCCGAGGTCACGCCCGCAGATAGAATACGTCTGCGTTGGCTTTGTGACGCGGGAAACAGGCTGATGCCAGGATTGCGGTCTGTCTTTGGCACAAGGGGTGAACGGACGCGTCCAGCCCTCATATGCGCACTTCTGCTATTGGCGACGATCCAGGCTTCTGCCGCGGATGCGCGGCGCGTGCTCCTGCTGCATTCGTTCGGGCGCGCCTACTCGCCGTGGAGCGACATCGCTGAAAGCTTCCACAGCGACCTTATCAAGAACTCCTCGGAACCGATCGATTTCTACGAAGTGTCGCTCGATACGGAGAATGCCCGCCGGCCGGATCAGGACAAACCCTTTAGCGAGTACATTCAGGCGTTGCTTGGCGGGCGTCGCCTCGATCTTGTTGTGCCGGTCGGAGCGCCGGCGGCGTCTTTCGTACAGCGACACCGCGTGGAGTTGTTTCCCGCCACACCGATGCTGATTGTCGGCGCCGACCAGCGGCGGATTCCAGTCTCGTCGCTGACGCCTAATGATACGGCGGTTTTTCTCGCCGTCGACCTGCCGGCTTATATCGCGAACATTGTCCGTCTGCGACCTGACGTGACCGAGGTAGCGGTGGTTATTGGAAACTCTGCGATCGAAAAATATTGGGCCGCCGAACTCAGCAGCAACTATCGGCGAATTTCCGATCAAGTTGATTTCATTTGGCTCAACGATCTGTCATTCGACGAAATCCTCGCCCGCGCTGCCGCCATGCCGCGGAACTATGCGATTCTCCACTTCCTGCTTTCCGAAGATATCAAAGGCGTTCCCTACTCGCAGGAGCGATCGCTCCAAGCGCTGCATGAAGTCTCTGCCGTGCCAATTTTCGGCGTCGGCGACTACGAAATGGGCCGCGGCATCGTCGGCGGGCCTTTGATTCAATCCAAGATGCTTGGACAATTGGCGGCGGGAGCGGCACGGCGGATTTTTGCCGGCGAGACGCCGGCCAACATCAAGATTACCGCCGTAGGGCTCGGCACACCGGTCTACGACTGGCGGAAGCTGCAACGCTGGAATATCAGCGAAGCGCTACTACCGCGTGATAGTATCGTGGAATTTCGCGAAACCACCGCGTGGCAGCAATATCGCTGGCCGATCTTACTTGCGGCAACGGTTCTCTTCGCCCAGACATTGCTCGTCGTGTACGTCCTCACCCAAAATCGCCGACGGCGCGCCGCCGAAGCCGAAGCTGCGGAGCAACGCCACGAAGTGGCGCATCTGATGCGCGTGTCCGTTCTCGGTGAGCTCTCCGGCGCGATCGCACACGAGATCAACCAGCCGCTCACCGCGATTCTGTCGAACGCGCAAGCCGCTCTCCATTTGCTGGCTCAGAAATCACCCGATCTCGACGAAGTGCGCAACGCTATTCGCGACATCGTTGACGAGAACAATCGGGCCGGCGACGTGATCGAGCGGCTGCGCAGCTTGTTGAGAAAGGGCGAGCGGAAGGCTGAACCGGTCGAGATCAACGAGTTGGCCAAATCGACAATTACGCTTTTGCACAGCGAGCTGATCGGCCGCCGCATCGCCGTGGAAACCGACCTGGCGAACGGTCTGCCCCCGACCTCGGGCGATCCGGTGCAGTTGCAGCAGGTGCTGCTCAACCTGTTGATGAACGCGATGGACGCCATGGTATCGACCCCGGATGCGCGGCGGCGCATCACGGTGCGGACCCGCGCGCCGGAGGCGGGAGCCGTCGAGCTGCAGATCAGAGATCGCGGTCCCGGAATCAGAACAGACGATCAAGTCAACTTGTTCAAGCCGTTTTACACCTCAAAGGAACATGGCCTCGGTCTCGGACTGACGATCTGCTCGACCATCGCCCAGGCCCACGGCGGCACGCTTAGTCTTCTCAATCATGGCGACAGCGGCGCCGTCGCATTACTTAAGCTGCCGGTGCAAGAGATGATGGTGGCGGCCAAGTGACGGACGCGACCTTTACGATTTTTCTCGTCGATGACGACGCGGGCGTGCTCAAGGCGCTGTCGCGATTGTTGCGTACCAGAGGCTACGAGGTCCGCCCCTTCGCGTCACCGCAGGCATTTCTGGATGGGCATGACCCGGCGCTCCCCGGTTGCGCCGTATTCGACGTTTCGATGCCGGGGCTCGATGGCTTGTCCTTGCAGGACATCTTCAAGGCCGGCGGCAACGAGCGGCCCGTCATTTTTCTCACAGGCAAGGGCGACATTCCAAAGAGCGTGCGCGCTATAAAAGCCGGCGCTATCGATTTCTTGACCAAACCGGTCAGCGACAAGGATTTGCTGGATGCCATCGCGCGTGCCGAGGAAATCGATGCCGGCGCACGCCAAATGAGCGCCGACTTGACGGCGATCCAGGCCAGGATCGCAACGTTGACGCCGCGGGAACATGAAGTGCTTACGCACGTGATCGCCGGCCGGCTTAACAAGCAGATTGCCGGCGATCTGGGAACGGTTGAAAAAACCATCAAGGTCCACCGCGGACGCATGATGGCGAAGCTGGGCGTCCGCTCGGTCGCGGACCTGGTTCGCCTGGCCGAGAAAGCTGGCATTTCTGCGCGAGCCAAATCCTAAGGTGTTCCGGCCGCGCTATTGGCCCTAGGGCCAACTCGACGGAACCGGCAAGGGCTTCAATATGGGTCTCATGGCGAAAACCGCCCACTCCATCGCAATCGTTGACGACGACCCATCGGTGCTGAAGGCCCTGGCGCGGCTGCTGAGCTCGCGTTCGTTCGTCGCCAAGACTTATCCGTCGGGCCGGCAGTTTCTGGATTCGCTGACGGAAGGCATGCCGGATTGCCTCATCGCCGATCTGCAGATGCCGGGAATGACCGGACTGGAGCTCCAGCTCAATCTGGCCGGCAGAGGCGTCAGAATCCCGACGATCATCATCACGGCGCATGACGAGGCCGGCATGCGCGAACGGTGCAAAGCCGCCGGCGCCGTCGCCTATTTGTCGAAGCCGGTGCAGGACACGTCGTTGTTCGACGCAATCGACGCGGCAAACAAGGGCTCTTGAGCGCTTCCAAGCCTCAGTTTCAAGTCTCGATCTGAAGACCTTGGGCCCTGTTCAGAACAGCGGCGTCCCCGGGACGAACGCATCGAACGCCGCCCAGAACTGCGCGCGCAAGCGATCCTGCTCCATCAACACTTCGTGCTGGGCGCCCACCACGACCAAATGCGAGCCGGCGCGCAACAGCGTGGCGAAATCCTCGATCGCGGCATTCGAAACGATGGCATCGCTGCCGGCCGCAATGATCAGGATCGGCTGGCGGATGTGCGAGGGGTAGCTCGGTTCGCGCAGCATCCGCATGGTGCGAAAGGCGGCGTCAACCCATGCCACCGTGGGACGTCCCAGCGCCAGCGCGGGCTCGGCTTCGAGAATGGCGGCATTGCGGGCATAACGCACCGGATCGCTGGTGAGCAGATTGCCGACGAAAGGCCGCGTCTCCATGGTCGCGATATGACCGCCGGGCGCATAGGCGCTGCCGAAGCCGGCCCAGCGCATCGCCCGCACCACGATCGCCGCGGTCGAAGTCGAGCCGATGCCGTTGAGCGCGATCAGCGGCGCGATCATCACCATGCGGTCGAACCAGCGCCGGCCGCGATGCGCGGCGCGGATGAGTACCGTCGCGCCCGTGGAATGACCCAGCGCGAACAGCGGCGGCGGGCAATCCGGCAGCACGATCTCGTGCATGAAGGATTCGAGATCGGTATCGTATTCGGAAAAATCACGTACATGACCCTTGCGGCGGTCGCGCAATGCGCGATCGGAAAAGCCCTGGCCGCGCCAGTCGAGCGCCGCGACCGCAAAGCCGCGCGCGCGCAGATCGCGTACGGTCTCGAAATATTTTTCGATCCATTCGCCGCGCCCCTGAAAGATGCACACCGTACCGCGCCGCCCGGCGGGCGGCTGCCAGCGCGCGTAGCGCAGCGACACGCCGTCCGGCGTCTTCAGCGTGCCGACGACGTAATCGTCCGGTACCGGATTTGCCGGGATTGAAACGAGCTTCATTTGAGCGGCCGGGCCGACGCGGGCTTCGCTTATAACAGTCAAAATCCGGTGCCGGAAACTTGCCGGATCGGTCTCTTCCGGCAAATCCAGCGTTTCACAATTCTAACGACAGAACAGTAGTTTAGGCCCCCTTGCGCGGCCGAAGGGGCAAACCCATATGTTTTTTGCGCAGGCCATGAAGGGCTGCGCGAATCGTAGGTCCGGCCCATTCGGGCGGATCATCCGCATGTCGCTTCATAAGGAGGACATCCATGCGAACTTTCGATCTAGCTCCCCTTTATCGTTCCACCGTCGGCTTCGACCGTATGTTCTCGTTGCTCGATCAGGGCCTCGAGGGCGGCGCTCCCGGCTATCCGCCCTATAATATCGAGCGGACCAGCGACAATGACTATCGAGTCACCGTCGCGGTTGCCGGCTTCAAGGAGCCCGAACTCTCGGTCGTAGCCAAAGAGAACACGCTGACCATCCGCGGCGAGAAAAACGCCAAGGAAGAGGAGAAGCACGGTGAGGTGCTCTATCAGGGCATCGCCGCGCGCACCTTCGAGCGCGTGTTCCAGCTTGCCGACTTCGTCCAGGTGAAGGGCGCGAGCCTCGAGAACGGTCTCCTGCACGTCGACCTCGTGCGCGAGATCCCCGAGGCCAAAAAGCCGCGCTCGATCCCGATCGGCAACGGTAAGGTGATCGATCAGAAGCAGGCTGCGTAAGCCGACCTGCTTGAGTCGATAAAGGAGCGCCCCGGTCTTCCGGGGCGCTTTCGATTCGCAGCGCCTTCAGCCGCCGAGGAACGCGGACAGCAAAGCGACCACTTTGTCCGGCTGCTCGAGTTGCGGCAGATGTCCAGCTTCATCGATGAGCTCGATTCTCGAGCCCGCGATGTGTCGCGAGAACTCGTCGGCATAGATCGGGTCGATAATCCGGTCCGCCTTGCCCCACACGATCAGCGTTGGCGCCGCGACCCGATGGATGCGCTGCCGGAATTTACGATCCGCAATCGGCCAGACGAACTTGCCGGTGCAGGCCTGCGCCCAGATGAATTGCGACAACGTCTCGACGCGCTCGGCCTCTTCGCTCGGGACGGCAAAGAAGCGCTTGGCGGCTTCGCCATCGGGATCGGCAAATAGTGAGGGCCGCCGCGCCTTGTCGCTGAGGATCATCCAATTCTGTACGGGATGATCGTCCCGCCACAAACCGACCGGATCGATCAACGCAAGGCGCCCAACCACTTGAGGCGCGGCCGCGGCCAATTCGGCGGCGAGAAGGCCGCCGAACGAGTGCCCGGCGACCGCGGGCGTCTTTAGCGCCAACCTGTCGAAAAGCTCGCCGTAATAGACGACAAGATCAAGCCAGCTATCGAGTGCGTGCACCGCGTCGGGATTGCCGCCGCTTGTACCCGGGAATTTCGGAGCAAAGACCGTGTGTCTGGCTGCAAGCCGGGCCACGAAGGCGCGATCCGGCGCTAGACCCCACGGTCCATGCAGATAGACGAGCGGCGGACCTTTGCCGGAGATCTCGACTTCGGTCTCGATGCGGTCCTGCCACAGCTTCAGGCGGCGCACGTCCGGGGGAGCCATGCTTATCTCCCGACTTCAGGACGCAGCGGCCATGGCAGCGGTCGTGGCAGCGGCCGGATGCTTCGCCTTGAGGCGCTCGGGCCACCAGCGATCCTCGTATTTGTCGTCCCATTGCTCAGCGAGATACGGCAGCACTTCGCGTGCGAACAGGCTGATATTGTTCTTGCACAGTTCGGTCGGCATCGAGCCGAAGTGCAAGAGCGCGAGCAGGTGCCCCATACGCAATTGCTTGATGCCGTCGAGAAGCTGCTCGCGCACGGTCTTCGGGCTGCCGACCACCACGAAGCCGCGCTCGAAGAAATCCTTGGCCTTGAGCTCGCGCAGTTTGATCTCGGCGCGCGGATTGTGGTGCAGCGCCTGGCGCAGTGCCTCGTATTCGAGGCAACCGGGAATCGCCTGGTAGTAGGGCGGCGTATAGAGGAGCTTGTGGAAGAAATACTCGGCGTGCTCCGCGTAGAGGTCCTCGGCCTCGGCGTCGGTCTCGGCGACGCCGATAAGCTGCAAGAAGCTGAAGCGATACGGATTATCGTCACGACCCTTGCGCGCCACCAGATCCCAATAGCGATCGCTCACCGCCTTGGCGTTCTTCGCGCCGTAGTAGCTCAGATGGCAGAAGCAATGATCCTGGCCGACCACATATTCCGCCGTGGATGAAATGCCGGAGCCTGGAATCCAGATCGGTGGATGGGGCTGCTGGATCGGACGCGGCCAGAGGTTCACCATGCCGAGCTGATAATGCTTGCTGTTCCAGGCGAAAATCTCGCGCGACGACCAGGCCTTGATCACAAGCTGCAAAGCCTCGCGGAAACGCTCGCGCTGCTCGACCGGCACGACGGCGTTCGAAATGGTGGCATCGGACGGAAGACCGGTGGGAAATCCGGCGACGAGCCGTCCGCCGCTGATGCAATCGAGCATCGCATATTCTTCGGCGATCCGAGTCGGCGGCGTGGTCGAAGGCAACGTCGAGCCGAGTTGGATGATGGCGACGTTCTGGCCGTTGGTCTGCTTCGCCAGCACTGCGCCCATGATGCTTGGATTGGCCATGAAGCCATAGACGTTCTGGTGATGCTGATTGGTGCACAGCCCGTGCATGCCGCACTTCGCCGCGTGCAGCATCTCGTCGAGCGTGGCGTTATAATATTCGCCGACCTTCGCGGAATCGGCGACATCGAACCACAGCGGATCGATATAGGCCGAGTTGTAGCGCTGCGTGAAGTCGGCCGGCAGGTCGCGATACGGCATCAAATGGAACATGCAAACTTTCACGGCGGCGCTCCGTCATCCGGCACAATCGGGTGCCATGTTACGCCGCGCCGTTGAATGCGAGAAGGCATGCGCGGGGCATGGCTCGGCCGCCGATCATGAGATCGACGACGCAAGCACGCGCGACGACGATCAATCGTTGATTGGCTCGACGGGCGGCGCCTTCTTGGGCACCGCCGGTGCGGCAGGTGCAGCGGGCACGGGCGGCGGGGTCGAGGACGTAATGTCGGATTGGAGATCGGGCTTGCTGTCGGCGGCAGGTGGAGGGCCGGCATCCATACCTTTGCGCGACGCCAGCGAAGCCGGCCGCGGACGCGGCAACGGCGGCGGCAGATCATGCGGCGACGCCGGGCGCACCATCGTCGGCTCGACCTCGTGGTACGGCCCCGGCATTGGAACGTCGATATCTTCCGGTTCGTAGACCGACGGCGGCCCATAGGCCGACTCGATCATGCCGTACTGGTCCCCGTACTGCCCGTAGCGGCCCGGCCCCGGCACGATTCTGTTTGCGTCACGGATCGCGCCGGTATGAGCGTCGACGACGACGCGCATGAGGATGCCGCGATAGTCAAGCGCACGGACCACGTAGGTCGTGCCTTCGCGCAATGGCGGCGCCAATGGATCGAAGCCGGCCGCCCGCACGGTTCGCATGATCTCATAGGGAGAAACGAAGCCAGTCCCGGGAAGCGGCGCTTGCAGCGGCGAAGGCGCTGCGGGAGGAGGCGCCTGGGCCTCGCTTCGCGCGACAGCCAAGAGCAACACGCACACGGCCAGCACACCGGCCCGTGGAACCCCTGCCCTCACGACGATGCCCCTTCCATCCCCATCACGCGCGTAGCTCCGTAACGATAACCGAAATTGGGGCGGCGCTTAGGCGCAATTTGAAATTTTTCTTCAGCCGGGTTCACGAAGCGTTCGTTTCCGGTGCGCGTGGCCGCGCAGCCGCCGACCTACAAATCGGTACACGGGCTTTGCGGCTTCGGGTCCTCAATTTCCGCAGAGACTTACGAACCGTTCGATGTCCTCGGTCTCCGTGGCAAATGAAGTGACGAGGCGCACCAGGACATGGCCGGCCTTGAGTTCGAAGCTTTCGCTGCTGCGCACATAATAGCTCGCCCCGGCGGCTTGCAGCTTGGCATGGAGTGGGCCCGGCAGTGCCAGGAAAATCAGATTGGCGTCGACCGGCCAGATGGGAGCCAGCCCGATCGCGGTCAGCTTCTGCGCCAGTTGGTCCGCCATCGCATTGGCGTGGCGGGCAAGCGCGAGCCAGCGGTCGTCGGCAAGATAAGCCGCCATTTGCGCCGCCAAGAAGCGATGTTTGGAGAGAAGATGCCCGCCGCGCTTGCGGCGCTCCGCCATGAATGCGGCGCGGGCCGGGTCGAAGACGATGACGGCCTCGGCCGCCAGGGCACCGCCCTTGGTGGCGCCGAAGGACAAAACGTCGACCCCGGATCGCCAGGTCATTTGCGCTGGCGTCGCGTTGAGGCGCACCAGCGCATTGGCGAAACGCGCGCCGTCCATGTGGACCGCAAGCGAACGCTTATGCGCGATCTCGGCCAGCGTCGCGATCTCACCGGCGCGGTAGATCGTGCCGGCTTCGCTGGCCTGTGTGATGGAAAGCGCCGCCGGCACCATCTGGTGCGGCTGGAGTTCGCCGTAGCCGGCGAGCGCCGATTGCAGCACCTGCGGCGCGATCTTGCCGGCATCGCCGGGCAGGCCTGCGAGCTTGAAGCCGCCGCCGAAGAATTCCGGCGCGCCGCATTCGTCGGTGGCGATGTGGGACTCGGCGTGACAGAACACGACGCCCCACGGCGGCGTGACTTGCGCCAGCGCCAGGGCGTTCGCGGCCGTCCCGGTGGACACCAGGAAGACCGCGGCCTCGCGCTCGAAGATTTCCGAGAAGCGGCGTTCGACGGAGCGCGTCAGGTCGTCGTTGCCGTAGCCGCGCGCATAGCCGTGGTTTGCCTGCGCGATCGCATCGAGAATGGCAGGCGCAACCGGCGCGGTATTGTCGCTGGCGAAATTCATTGCCGTGAACTCATTCCCTTGTCGGATTTGCCCTTGTCGGATTTGCAATTTGCGCCCGGGCTCAGAGCGAAGCGGTGCCGGCAGTTGTATCATTCCGCGACGATCTTGGACCCTTGCGCCGGCGATCCTCGACCATTCCGCGACGCAACCGCCCATTGCACTGGTCGAAATCCCATGGTCCACTCGCGACGCTGAGCGTGGCGCAGATGCGAGGCAGTCGGGGCGGGCCAGCGCCGCTTTTTGTAGCGTGAGCGGGGCTGGCGCTCTTGTGTCGGGGCCGGGAATTTGCCATGTTCGGCATAGGACAGCATTGCTGTCCCAATTCGTGGCCCGCAAGATGCGCGGCCTGTCTTCCTTGGGGAGGGAAGACAGGCAAATCAGCGCTGGGCCTGCCGCCGGTGGTCAGGGCGCGTCGACGGTGGCGCAAAAGCAGCCATAGGCCTTAGAGCGGCACGAAGGTTGCCTTCAAGACGAGTGGATCGCCCTGGACGCGACCCCCTCCCCTTCTTTCCCGCAAGCGGGAAGGGACGGAAGTGGGCTGCGTAGGGTGGATTGCGCCAGAGCCTCGCTGAGCGGGGATCTGGGGAGTGCGAGGACGACGATGAGCGCGTCAGGTTTCGGCCTGTTTGATCCGGCGCTGGAAAAGGATTCCTGTGGGGTCGGATTCATTGCCGACATCAAAGGCCGCAAGTCCCACAAAATCGTTGCAGACGCGCTGACGATCCTGGTCAATCTCGAGCATCGTGGCGCAGTCGGCGCCGACCCGCGTGCCGGCGACGGCGCCGGCATCCTGTTGCAGCTCCCGCACAAATTCTTCGCCAAGAAGGCCAAGGAGCTCGGCTTCAAGCTGCCGGCGCCCGGCTACTACGCCGTCGGCGCACTGTTCATGCCGCACGACGAGGCCTGGCGGCAGGACATCATGGACACTTACGCCGCCGTCGCCGCGCAAGAGGGCATGAAGCTCATCGGCTGGCGCGACGTGCCGACTGACAATTCGACGCTCGGCGTTTCAGTCAAGCCGACCGAGCCGGTGCACAAGCAGGTCTTTCTCGCGCGCGGCCCGCGGATCACGTCGGAAGACGAATTCGAGCGCCGGCTCTACATTCTGCGCAAGACCATCTCCGGTTTGCTCTACTCCAAGCGCGACCGGCGCGTATCGAGCTATTATCCGGTGTCGATCTCGTGCCGCACGCTGATCTACAAGGGCATGTTTCTCGCCGACCAGCTCGGCACTTATTACCCCGACCTGCACGATCCGGACTTCGAGAGCGCGCTGGCCCTGGTCCATCAGCGCTTCTCCACCAACACCTTCCCGGCCTGGTCGCTGGCGCACCCCTACCGCATGGTCGCGCATAATGGCGAGATCAATACGCTGCGCGGCAACAACAATTGGATGGCGGCGCGGCAGGCCTCGGTAGCGTCGCCGAAATTCGGCGCCGACATCAGCAAGCTGTGGCCGATCTCCTACGAGGGCCAGTCCGACACCGCCTGCTTCGACAATGCGCTCGAGTTCCTCACCATGGGCGGCTATTCGCTCGCCCATGCCATGATGATGATGATTCCCGAGGCGTGGGCGGGCAATCGTCTCATGAGCGAGGAGCGCCGCTCCTTCTACGAATACAACGCGGCGCTGATGGAGCCGTGGGACGGCCCGGCGGCGATCGCCTTCACCAACGGCAGGCAGATCGGCGCCACGCTCGACCGCAACGGCCTGCGACCGGCGCGCTATGTCGTCACCCGTGACGACCGCATCATCATGGCGTCGGAAGTCGGCGTGCTGCCGATTCCGGAAGAAGAGATCGCGACCAAGTGGCGGCTGCAGCCCGGCAAGATGCTGCTGGTCGATCTCGAGGAAGGCCGGCTCATTCCCGACGAGGAACTCAAATCGACCTTGGCGCGCAGCCATCCTTATCGCGAATGGCTCGACCGCACGCAGATCGTCCTGGAGGATTTGCCGGCGGCGGCTGAAGCGGCGCCGCTGTCAAATCTCTCGCTGCTCGATCGCCAGCAGGCCTTCGGTTACACCCAGGAGGACCTCAAGCTCCTGATGACGCCGATGGCGACAACCGGCGAGGAAGCGGTCGGCTCCATGGGCAACGACACGCCGATCTCGGCGCTGTCGGAGCGCTCGAAGCTCCTCTTCACCTACTTCAAACAGAACTTCGCCCAGGTGACCAATCCGCCGATCGACCCGATCCGCGAGGAACTGGTCATGAGCCTGGTCTCGATCATCGGGCCGCGGCCGAATCTGTTCGATCTCGAGGGCATGTCGAACACCAAGCGGCTGGAAGTGCATCAGCCGATCCTGACCAACGCCAACCTCGAAAAGATCCGCTCGATCTCGGAGGTCGTGGAATCACATTTCAAGTCGCTGACGCTCGACGCCACCTGGCCGGCCGAAGCCGGCGCGGCCGGCATGGAGAATGCGATCGAAACACTGTGCGGCCAGGCCGACGCCGCCGTGCGCGACGGCATCAACATCATCATCCTGTCCGACCGCCGCGCCGGCGCCGACCGCATTCACATTCCGTCATTGCTCGCCTGCGCCGCCGTGCATCATCATTTGATCCGCGTCGGGCTTCGCACCTCCGTGGGCCTTGTCGTGGAATCGGCCGAGCCGCGTGAAGTGCACCACTTCTGCTGCCTTGCCGGCTACGGCGCCGAGGCGATCAACCCTTATCTGGCGTTCGAGACGATTACCGCCATGAAGGCGGAACTGCCGCAGAAGCTCGACGACAAGGAAATTATCAAGCGCTACATCAAATCGATCGACAAGGGACTGCTCAAGGTGATGTCGAAGATGGGCATCTCCACCTACCAGTCTTATTGCGGCGCGCAGATTTTCGACGCGATCGGCCTCAAGTCGGATTTCGTCGCCAAGTATTTCACCGGCACCGCGACCCGCATCGAGGGCGTCGGTCTCAACGAGATCGCCGAGGAATCCGTGCGCCGGCATCGCGAGGCCTTCGGCGACGCTCCGGTCTACCGCGCCATGCTCGACGTCGGCGGCGAATATGCGTTCCGCGTGCGCGGCGAGGATCATGTCTGGAACGCGGCAACGGTCGCGGCTTTGCAGCATGCCGTGCGCGGCAATTCCTACGAGAAGTACCGCCAGTTCGCGCAGATCATCAACGACCAGTCGGAGCACCTCTACACAATCCGCGGCCTGTTCCGCATCAAGTCGGCCGAAGAGGCCGGACGCAAGCCGATTCCGATCGAAGAGGTCGAGCCGGCCAAGAACATCGTGCGGCGGTTCTCGACCGGCGCCATGTCGTACGGCTCGATCTCGCGCGAGGCGCATACCACGCTCGCCATCGCCATGAACCGCATCGGCGGCAAGTCGAATACCGGCGAAGGGGGCGAGGAATCCGACCGCTACAAGCCGCTGCCGAACGGCGATTCCATGCGCTCGGCGATCAAGCAGGTCGCTTCGGGCCGCTTCGGCGTCAGCGCCGAATATCTCGTCAATTCGGACATGATGCAGATCAAGATC
>DATJYT010000247.1:0-6524 GCA_035499475.1 Xanthobacteraceae bacterium
CCGCGCGCGCTCCATGTACTCGCGCTTGGGCAGCGCAAGCGGCGGCGCTTTCTCCTTGAGCGTGGCGTCGATCAATAGCGTCGACTCCTCGCGTCCCCCTCCCTTCCCTCCCCCGCTTGCAGGGGAGGACGGGGTTGGGGATTTCGGTCCATGCCCGGCGGCGCGGTGCGGCGCGATGTAGACATCGTCGGCCGGATTAGCCCGATAGGCCAGCGACCAGAACACCGCGTCGGGATTTTCCGGATCGATGTCCTCGCTCACCGCGATGACGTATTTGCCGCAATCGGCCTGCAAGGTCGAAGCGCCGTGCAGCGCGCGCCAGATTTCGGTGCGCGGCGTTCCTTGAGCGAATTGCACGAAGATGATCTTGCGCAGATTGCTCAACGGCTCGTGCATGACGACACGGCGCACGCCCTTGATCGACAGCGTGTCGCGCAGATGCACCAGGAAGCGCGGCTCGTAGGCGACGCGCTTCATCAGACTCGATTCGCTCGGCGTCACCTCGCTCAGTACCGAGACATAGACCGGCTTGCGCTTGTGCGTGATCGCGGTGACCTGCATCGACATGTTGTAGTCTTCGAGCGCGACATGGCCATGGCTCTCGCCGAACGGCCCTTCGGGTTCGAGCAACTCCGGATCGATCAGGCCCTCGACGACGATCTCGGCGTCGGCCGGCACGTCAAGATCGATCGTCGCCGCCTTGACGACCCGGATCGGCGTGCCGGCAAGCCCGCCCGCGACCGCCATCTCGTCCTGGTCGATCGGCAGCTTTTGCGGCCCGGTGAACATCACCACCGGCGCGCAGCCGACCACGATCGCGATCGGCATCGGCTTTTTCAGCTTGCGGTATTTCTGCCAGTGCAAGTAGCCGCCGGCGCCGCCAATGCGCGCCGCCATGCGCACCCCGAGCCGGTCGGTGGCCTTCAGCGCTGCGCGATAGGTGCCCATGTTGCGGATGCCGGTCTCGGGATCCTGGGTGATGCACAACGTCGCAGTCAGATAGGGCGCCGCGTCGTAACCGGGCGTCGAGATCGGCACCGGCAGAAGCTTGAGGCCCCCGTTCGGCCTCCGCAACTCGTCGCCCTTGATGACGATGTCCTGGCACGGCGCGGAAGTCACTCTGACGGGCGCGATCGGATGGTCGATGGCGTTGAGCCACGCTGTCTCGATCTCCTCCACCGGCCGCCCCATGCCGGCCGCATAAATGCGCGACGACGACGCCAACGCGCCGATCGCGACCGGCACGTCGTAACGTTTGCCTTCGGCATCGACCACGTTGGTGAACAGAAAGGCGCGGCGCTGATCCTCGGCGAGCCCGCCCTGGAATTGCCAGCGCACCAGCGGGTGCAGCTCGGTGTCCTTATTGACCGGACGCTCGACGCGCACCAGAAACCCGTCGGCTTCGAGCCGCGCCAGGTGCTCCTGAAAGTCGAGCGGCGGCCCTGCCGATTTTGACGCCGTATTCTTCGGGCCGGGCTTGTCGAGCATCGTGCGCTACTTCTTGTCCTTCAAGTATTCGTTGATGATCGGGCGCGCGACGCGAAAGCAATCGACCCCGATCGGTGCGCCGCAATAGATCGTCACCTGGGTGAGCGCGGCCCGGATCTCGTTCGGCGTGAGGCCGTTATTGAGCGCGCCGCGCACATGGGTCTGGAACTCTTCCATCTTGCCCAGCGCTGCGATCATCCCGAGGTTGAGGATCGAACGCTCGCGGGGTTTGAGCGTTTCATCGCCCCAGGTTTCGCCCCAACAATATTCGGTGAGCAGACGCTGAAAATCGCGATTGAAATCGTCGACGTTGTTCAGCGCGCGGTCCACATAGGCATCGCCCAAGACTTTTTTACGTTTGGCAAGCCCGATGTCGTAGCGTTTCTGGTCCATGGTGTTTCCCTCACTGCCGGTCCCTGACTTCGGCCAGTTTATTCCGTCGCGGCTGGGCTTGTCCCGCTCATCACCCTTCCGCCGGCCCGCCCTTCCAGCGTTTCACCATGCCGGTATCGATGCCGAACAGGTCCAGCAAACGGCCGCAGGTGTGATTGACGATGTCGTCGACCGTCTTCGGCTGATTGTAGAACGCCGGAACGATGGGGGCGATGACGGCGCCGATATCGGCGAGCGTCGTCATGGTGCGCAAGTGGCCGCCGTGCAGCGGCGTCTCGCGCACGGCGAGAACCAGGCGGCGCTTCTCCTTGAGCACGACGTCGGCGGCGCGTGACAGCAGCGACGCGGTCACGCCGCTCGCGATCTCGCTCATGGTGCGGATCGAGCACGGCGCGATCACCATACCCATGGTCGGAAACGAGCCCGAGGAAATAGCGGCGCCGATGTCGCTGACCGGATAATGCACGCTCGCCAAGCCGCGCACATCCTTCGGCTTGAGTTCGGTCTCGTAAGCGAGCGTCATTTCCGCCGACTTGCTCATGACGAGATGGGTTTCGATCTCGCATTTCCGCAGCATTTCAAGCAGCCGCACGCCGTAGATCGTGCCCGACGCACCGGATATGCCGACGATGAGCCGCGCGGCGGTCTTTGACATCCCTGCCCTCTTGTTCGAAGCCGGACGCTTTCTGCCACGGGACGGCGCGCCACGCCAGCGGCCGCGGCGCCGCTCAGATCGCGCTATCGAAGCCGCCGATCAGCACATCGACGGCCTTCTTCGGGAAAGTCTTGCCCATGGCGCGCTCATAGGCGGCAACGTTGGAACGCGCCGCATCTCGCGGCAGCGCCTCGGCGCCGAGCGGACCGGAGCGGCTGAACTCGTAGAGCGCTTCCTGCTGCAGGCGCTCGGCGTCAAGTTCGACGGCCTTCACCTTGTTGCGGAAGACCTCCTGCCGGCCCGACTCGACCGCTGTCAGCGCGCCCTTCAGCTTGCGCCGCACATCGCGGATCGGGACGATGGTGAGGTTGCGCCAATCGCGCACCTTGTCGTCGAGGTTTGCGACCTCCGCGGCCGTTAGTTTCCGCCCGGCCGAAGCGAGCCAGAACAGGAACAGCAGCAGATTGACGTCGACGCCGCATTCGTCCTGCAAGGCGATGCAGGCGTCCGAGACACCCGCTTGGCGATAAAAATGCAGGGAAAACCGCCAGAACGGCGTCGTCTCGGTTGTCGCTTCTGCGTCGGCCATGTCGATTCCGGCTCCTTCAGCCTACAAACAATTTCTCGTACGCGCCCGCTTCGCGCAGCGCCGCGACGATGCGCTCGGGCGTCAGTGGCGTTTCGGCAAAATGCACGTCGAACCGCGACAACGCATCTTCGATCGCCGCGATGATCGCGGCCGGCGCCGGTATGGTGCCGCCTTCGCCGGCGCCCTTGACGCCGAGCGGGTTCAGCGGATTGACGGTCTCGACATGGGCGATGGCACAGGTCGGCACGTCGGTCGCCATCGGCAGCAGATATTCGGCGAACGACGTGGTGAGCGGCTGCGCGTTGTCGTCGTACTGCATCCACTCGAAAAGCGCGTTGCCGATGCCGTGGGCGACGCCGCCTTGCACCTGGCCGTCGACGATGAGCGGATTGATGACGCGTCCGGCGTCATGGGCGACGGTATATTTCAAGATTTTTACACCACCGGTCATGGCATCGACCTCGACCTCAGCGACATGGGTGCCGGAGCAATAGGCGGCCTGCGTCGGCGTGTAATAGGCAGTGTGCTCGAGCCCCGCGACCTGCCCGGCCGGCAACGCGACCCCCGGGATGCCCTGAGCCAGCCGCGCCAGATCGCCGAACCCAATCGACGGCCGGTTGCCGCCTCCCGAAATCGCCTTGCCGTCGTCAAGGTCGATGTCGCTCTCTTCGACGCCGAGAACGCGAGCGGCGAGCGCGATGATCTGTGCGCGCACCGTCTGCCCGGCGATGAGCGCAGAACTGCCGGCGTTCACCGCCTGCCGGCTGGCGAAAGCGCCGACACCTTGCGCGATGGCGCCGGTGTCGCCGAGAGTCATCACGATGTCCTGCAGGCGGCATCCGACCTGTTCGGCGACGATCTGCGACAGCGTCGTGCGCGTGCCCTGACCCTGATTGGTGGCGCCGGAAGCGACGGCGACCTTCCCGCTCGGCAGCACGCGCACGGTGACGCCTTCGAAGGGACCGAGCCCGGTGCCCTCGACGTAGTTGGCAATGCCGATACCGATAAAGCGGCCCTCGTCGAGCGCGGCGCGCTGCTGCTCGCGGAACGCGTCGTAGCCCGCAGACGCGAGCGCGGTCTCCTGCCCCTTTGGATAGTCGCCGCTGTCGTAAACAAGCGGCTTGCCGTCGCGGAAGATGAGGCCGACTTCGTAAGGCATCTGCTCGGGCTGGATAAAATTGCGGCGGCGCACCTCGGTGCGATCGAACTGAAGCTCGCGCGCGACGCGATCCATCAGCCGCTCCATGACGAACACCGCCTGCGGCCGGCCGGCGCCGCGCACCGGCGTCGTCGGCACCTTGTTGGTGAACACGACGGTGGTGTCGAGCCGGTAGGCGGGAACGACATAAGGGCCAGGCACCGTAGTGGCGGCGATGTAAGGCATCACCAAGCCCCACGGCACGAAGGCGCCGGTGTCGTGCAGCATGCTGCCGCGCACACCGAGGATCTTGCCCTCCGCATCGACCGCGATTGCGACGTTCCAGTATTGGTCGCGCTCCTGGGTCGCACAGAGAAAATGTTCGCGCCGGTCCTCGATCCATTTCACCGGCCGGCCGAGCTTCAGCGCCGCCGCCGGGATCGCCGCCTCTTCGGGATAGAAGATGGCCTTGGGGCCGAAACCGCCGCCGACGTCGGGAGCGATCATGCGGACCGATTCAAGCTCGCGGCCGAGGAGATCGGCGAGCACGCGGCGGCCGATATGCGGTGTCTGCGTGCCCGACCACACCGTCAACGAATCAGTCGCGACATCGTGGCTGGCCAGCACCGCGCGCGTCTCCATGGCCATGCCGCCGCCGCGATGCTGGTAAATTCGCTCCTCGAAGACATGGGCCGCGCCCGCGAAGGCGCCGTCGATATCGCCATAAGCCGCGCGGAAACTTGCCGCCACGTTCGAGGCGAGATCGCTGTGCGCGCGAGGGCCGCCGTCCTCGACCGCGGCGCGGCAGTCGCCGACGGCAGCCAGCGGCTCGTAGTGAACATTCAACGCGATCGCGGCGTCCTCGGCGATGTGGCGCGTTTCGGCGACGACGATCGCGACCGGCTGGCCGACGTAACTCACTTCGCCGCGCGCCAGAACCATCTGGGTGCGCGGCGCTACGATCGAGGGATTCGGCAACAGCATGGGCAGCGGTTCGCGGCACATGGGCTCCGGCAGGTCGTCGGCGGTGATGACCGCGTACACGCCGGGCATGTGCGCCACCGTGTCGGCGTCGATGGAACCTAATCTGGCGTGGGCATGGGGCGAGCGCGCGAAGCACGCATGCAAGAGCCCCGGCACTTTCAGATCATCGACAAAGCGGCCGCGCCCGGCGAGCAGCGCCGGGTCTTCGAGCCGCGTCACGCGTGCGCCGAAATGCTTCGCGCCCATCCTCAACTCCCGCCGTCGCGTAGCCGCTTCGAGGCGTCGAGCGCCGCGGCGACGATCCCGGCATAGCCGGTGCAACGGCAAAGGTTGCCGGTGAGCGCTTCGCGCACCTCTTGCTCGCTCGGGTCGGGTGTTTCGCGCAAAAGCTCGGTCAGCGTGATCAGCATCCCCGGCGTGCAGAAGCCGCATTGCAGGCCGTGGTTGTCGATGAAGGCCTGCTGCAAGACCGAAAGCGTGCCCTCGGGCGAAAGACCCTCGACGGTGGTCACTTCTGCACCGTTGGCCTGCACTGCGAACATCAGGCAGGAGCGCGTCGAGCGGCCGTCCACCAGCACCGTGCAGGCGCCGCAGACGCCGTGCTCACAGCCGAGATGCGTGCCGGTGAGGTTGAGCTCGTGACGCAGGAAATCGGCGAGCGTCAAGCGCGGCTCGACCACGCGCGCATAGGACTTGCCGTTGACGTTCACCCGCGTCGCGCGTTTGCCCATGCACAGACACTCATACCTATACGCTACAGAGCATTGGCCACATCGACGCCGGCGCGGCGCGCCGCGTCGGTGAGAGCGCGCGCGCTCAAGACCTGTGCGAGATGGCGCCGGTAGTCGGCACTGGCGTGAATATCGGAAATCGGCTCGGTGAGCCATGCCGCGGCGGCCGCGGAGCGAATGAGCGTAGTATCGAGCATCTGCCCATTAAGCCGCGCTTCCGCCGCTTCGAGCCGCAGCGGCGTCTGTCCAACACCGAACAGGCTCAGCGCCGCCCGCCGCACCACGCCGCCGGCGCCGACATCCAGCAAAGCCGCGGCACCGGCGAGCGCAAAATCGCCTTGCCGGCGCGCGAATTCTTGGAAACCGAAGCCGTGGCCTTGGCGCCAGACCGGTAGATCGATCGCAGCGATCATCTCGTCGGGCTGCAATGCGGTAGTCATGTAACCGGTGCTGAACTCGCCGAACGGTACTTGGCGCATGCCACGCACGCTCGCCACGTGGACGATCGCATCGTATGCAGCGCAAATCGCAGGCAATTCGGCGGCC
>DATJYT010000248.1:0-4982 GCA_035499475.1 Xanthobacteraceae bacterium
GTGCGCACGAACACAAAGCAGACCAACAGCACGCCGAGGCTGTAGAGATATTGAGTGTCGGCATAGAGCGGATTGAATTCGAACACGCCGAACACCGGCGCAATCGCCAGGTTGGGCAGGCCGTCGAAGCCGCCGGTATAATCATGCGTCATGTTGGCGCCTTCCTGCAGCAGCGCCATGGTGCACAGTGTCAGCATCAGCAGCGTCAGGCCCTTGGTGCGCAACAGGACCAGACCTGACAGGAAACCGACGATGCCTGCCGCCAAGGCTGCGAGCACCAAGCTTGTGATCGGCTCAGTCCATATGTCGTGAAAGGCCAACATGCCGACCGTATAGGCTCCAGTGCCGAAGAACGCGGCGTGCCCGAGCGTGATGATGCCGGCGTAGCCGAGCGCGAGATCGAGCGAAAGCGCGAACAGGACGGTGACGAGGAGCTCCGCGCCAAAGCCGAGATAATCCGGAAAGGCGAGGTACGCCGCGATGGCGATGACCCACGGCAGCACCTCCCACCACCGCAGCCGATGCCGTCGCATCAAATCGCGCGCGCCCGGATGAAGGACCAACGCGACATCAGGTGCTGGAGCTGCGGCAGGCGCGACGTCGGTCACGTCTCTTTCCTTCCGAACAAGCCTTGCGGCCGCCACAGCAGCAGCAGGATCGTGAGCGCGTAAATGAACAGCGTGCCGCCCTTCGGCAGATAAAGTTTGAGCACGAAGTCGAGCACACCAATGAGAAGCGACGCGCAATAGCAGCCGACAACGCTGCCGAGGCCTCCGGCCGACACGGCGATCAAAAAGTAGACCAGATATTTGAGCGCGTATTGCGGATCGAGACCTAGAAACTCGGCGCCGAGGCCGCCGCCCAGCGCCGCCATGCCGCTGCCAAAGGCGAAGGTAATCGTGAACAACCGGTCGACATTGATGCCGAGCGATTCCGCCATGCGGCGGTTATCAACCGTCGCGCGGATCTGCGCGCCGATCCGCGTGCGCTCGAAGGCGAGCCAGATTCCGGCGACGATCAGGAGGCCCACCACGATCAGGAAGACGCTGTAGGTGCGATATTGCACGATGCCGAGATTGAGCTGGCCGCCCAGCGCCGGCGGCAATTGCAGCGGCTGGCTTTCCGGGCCGACCACAATGGTAACGCCGGCGATGAAGATAAAGATCAGCCCTATCGTGAAGAGCACCTGGTCGAGTTCGCCTGCCCGATAGAGCGGACGATAAAGAAGCCGCTCCAGCACCGCACTGATCGCCGCGGTAACGATAAAGCCCAGCGCGAGCGCTGCAAAAAAGTCGATATGCGCGCGGTTCATCGCCAGCACGATGACGTAGCCGCCGAACATCGCGAATGCGCCGTGGGCGAGGTTGACGAACCCCATCAGGCCCATGGTGACCGAAAGCCCGACTGAGACGATGAACAGCACGGTCCCGGCGGAGAGGCCGCCCAGCAGGATTCCGGCGAAATTGGCGATGGAATCCACGAATAATCCAGCCGCGGTCCCAGGAGGGCGAGTGGCGAATAGTGAGCAGCGAATAGAGCTAAGACTATTCGCTATTTCGCGATTTCGCTATTCGCGGATCTCACTTCTTGGGCGCGCATGGGCCGATCGCCAGGGCCTTGCACTCGTCCTTGACCTGATCGATCTGGCTGATGACCTTCTCATGCAGCTTGCCGTCGGGACCCTTCACGACTTCGTCGAGATACTCGTTCATGACGATGTCGCGCGTTTCAGGATCGATCATGATCGGGCCCTGCGGGCTGTCGAACTTCCATCCCAGCAGCGATTTCACCGCGGCATCGCCGTCCATCTTGCCCTTGGTGGCTTGAACGGCGTGGACGATGGCGGCCATGCCGTCATAAGCGCCGACCGCGAAGAAGTCGGTCGTTGAATTGGCGCCATATTCCTTCTTCCAGGCGGCGACAAAGCGCTTGTTCTGCGGATTGTCGAGGTCGGCGTTGTAGTGGTGCATGGTGATGAGGCCGACCGCGGCGTCGCCCATCGCTTGCAGCTTGGTGTCCTGAACGATGTCGCCGGGCCCGATCAGCTTGATGCCGGCAGCGCGCATGCCGAGGGCGCCGTAGGTCTTGACCACCGCGGAGGCGTGATCGCCGGCCGGCACGAACACGAACAGCACGTCCGGCTTCTCGTCTTTGGCGCGCTGGAAGAATGGCGTGAAGTCGGGAACGGCCCCGGGTCCGCCAGCCGGAATGGCGTCGATTACCTTGCCGCCGTTCGCCTCGAACGCATTCTTGAAGGCGTCGAGGCTGTCTTTGCCGGGCGGATAGTCGGAATAGGCGACGACCGCGGTTTTCGCGTGCAGTGTCTTCGCCGCCGCAACGCCCAGCGAATAGCCGGAATGCCACATCGTGAACGATGTGCGTACGAAGTCCGGCGACAGGTTGGTGATGAACGAGGTGCCCGCATTGGTGATGACAGCAAGTTTCTTGCCGGCGGAGATGACCGGTGCGGATGCGATCGCATCGGGCGAATAGGAGAAGCCGGCAATGGCGTCGACTTTGTCCTGCGTCAGCAGTTCCTGGACCGCGATCTTGGCACCAGCGCCGTCGGGCGCCTTGGAATCGCGCTTGATGAGTTTGATCGTGTAGGGCTTCACCTGGTCGGCATGAAGCTTGAGATAAAGCTCCATGCCGTGGTCCATTTGCTCGGCGAGCTCGGCGCCGACGCCGGTAAATGGCAGAACCACGCCGACTTTCACTTCTTGGGCCGATGCCGCAGCGCATGTCAGGGCCGTGGCGGCAAGCGCGGCAGCCGCCGCTGTCATTTTATCGATCATTGCAGTCTCTCCCAGATTCTGAAATTCCGTCGCATTCACACCTAAATCCCGCGCTGAAGCCTCACCTGCGGGCCCGACGACTGCGAAGAAAAGCGGCGTGTTCCCGTTCGCCGCTCCGCCTCACTGTTCGCTAGGCGATCCTTCCACCGTCGAAAGGCAGGTGGCGAAAAGACCCGCACCATGAAAGATCGCCCGGCTTCAGCCGGCTACTTTTTGGGAGCGCACGGACCGATCGCCAGCACCTTGCACTCGTCCTTGATGTTGTCGAACTCGGCAAGCTTCTTCTCATGGAGCTTGCCGTCCGGGCCTTTCACCACCTCGGACAGATATTCATTCATGATGATGTCGCGTGTCTGCGGATCGATCATGATCGGGCCTTGCGGGCTGTCGAATTTCCAGCCCAGCAGCGACTTCACGGCTGCGTCGCCGTCCATTTTGCCCTTGGTCGCCTGCACCGCGTGGACGATCGCCGCCATGCCGTCGTAACCGCCGACGCCGGTGAAGTCCGGTGTGCTGTCGGCGCCGTAATCTTTCTTCCAGGCGGCGACAAAGCGCTTGTTCTGCGGATTGTCGAGGTCGGCGTTGTAGTGATGCATGGTAATCAGGCCGACGGCCGCGTCCCCCATCGCTTGCAGCTTGATGTCCTGAACAATGTCGCCGGGCCCGATCAGCTTGATGCCCGCGGCCGCCATGCCGAGCGCGCCGTAGGTCTTGACCACCGCTGAAGCGTGATCGCCGGCCGGCACGAACACGAACAGCACGTCGGGCTTTTCGTCCTTGGCACGCTGGAAGAATGGCGTGAAATCAGGGACGGCGCCCGGTCCGCCGGCCGGGATGGCGTCGATGACCTTGCCGCCGTTGGCCTCGAACGCATTCTTGAAGGCGTCGAGGCTGTCTTTGCCCGGCGGATAATCCGAATAGGCCACGACCGCGGTCTTGGCGTGCAGGTTCTTGGCCGCAGCGGCCCCGAGCGCGTAACTCGAATGCCACATCGTGAACGAGGTGCGCACGTAATCCGGCGACAGGTTGGTGATGAACGAGGTCGCGGCATTCATGATCACCGCGAGCTTCTTGCCGGCATTGACGACTGGTGCCGATGCGATGGCGTCGGGCGAATAGACCCAGCCCGCGAGCGCGTCGACCTTGTCCTGAGTGAGCAATTCCTGCACCGCGATCTTGGCGGCGGCGCCGTCCGGCGCCTTGGAGTCGCGCTTGATTTGCGTAATCGTGTAGGGCTTCACCTGATCGGCATTGAGCTTGAGATAAAGATCCATGCCGCGCTGAATTTGCTGGGCGAGCTCGGCGCCGACGCCCGTATAGGGCAGCACCACGCCGACTTTGACGTCCTGAGCGGAGGCCCCCTGCACGAGCGCCGCGCTGGCCGAAAAGGTGAGTGCGGCAACAGCCGCGATCGATCGTCTGGACATCAGAAGCCCTCCCAGGTCGCTCCGATCACCGTCAAATATCACTGCTGGTCGCCTTAATTTGATACTAGGGCGAAAGTCCGAAAGCGCGCAAGCGACGGCCGGCCATCATGCTGCGGGTCTTCGTCGCGCTGGGGTTACGCGTTATAGTTCGGCAAACGAGGATGTTGCTCGGGGAGGACTTTGCCATGTCGGTCTGGTCTCGCATTGGGAGCGCGACCTTCGCCCTGCTCGCGATGTGCGCGGCAGCGCTGGCGCAGGGCGCCTACCCGACCAAGCCCGTGCACATTTTCGTGCCATATCCGCCCGGCGGCGCCGTTGACATCGTGGCGCGTACGCTGGGCGACGAGCTATCCAAGCGCTGGGGCCAGTCCGTCGTGATCGAGAACCGACCGGGCGCCGGCGGCGTCGTCGCCGAGCAGGCTTTGGCGCAATCCCCCGCCGACGGCTACACGCTGATCGTCGTCGCCACCGGCCATGCGCTCAACTCATATTTCTACGCCAAGCTGCCCTACGATCCGTTTAAGGACTTCACGCCGCTCTCGCTGATCGGCTCGTCGCCCAATATGCTGCTCGTGGCGGCCAACTCCGAATTCAAATCGATCGGCGACGTGATCGCCGCGGCGCGGGCGAAACCGGGCCAGCTTTCCTACGGCCATGCCGGCATCGGCACCTCGCCACATCTTGCCGGGGAATTGTTCAAGGCGATGGCGAAGATCGACATCGTTGCCGTGCCGTATAAGGGCGGTGCGCCGGCGCTCAC
>DATJYT010000249.1:0-4669 GCA_035499475.1 Xanthobacteraceae bacterium
CAGTTCGATCTCGTCGGCATTCCGCCGGCGCCGCGCGGCGTGCCGCAGATCGAGGTCACGTTCGACATCGACGCCAACGGCATCGTCAACGTTTCGGCCAAGGACAAGGGCACCGGCAAGGAGCAGCAGATCCGCATCCAGGCTTCCGGCGGCCTCAGCGAGGCTGACATCCAGAAGATGGTGAAGGATGCCGAGGCTCACGCTGAGGACGACAAGAAGCGCAAGGCGCAGGTCGAAGCCAAGAACCACGCCGAGGCTCTGGTCCACACCACCGAGAAGACGCTTGCCGAGCATGGCTCGAAGGTCAGCGAAGGCGACCGGCGCGCGATCGAGAACGCCATGGCCGACCTCAAGGAAGCCTTGAAGGGCGACGATGCGGAAGCGATCACGGCCAAGACCAACGCGCTGGCGCAGGCTTCAATGAAGCTCGGCGAAGCGATGTACAAGCAGGCCGAGCAACAGCCGGGCGGCGGTGACGCCGGCGGCGGCGGTGAGGCCAAGAAGGATGACGTTGTCGATGCCGAGTTTACGGAAGTCGACGACGACAAGAAGAACAAGAAGTCCGCTTAGGCCGGAGAGGCGTTCGATGCCGCTTCGACCCGTCAGAATGGCACCCCCGTTCCGCAAGACGGGGGTGCATGTTTTTGACGCCGGACGTTTTGTGTTGGAATAATTGGACGTCAATGGGTGAGGATTGATGGCCAAGCGCTGCTACTATGAATCTCTCTCGGTCGAGCGCACCGCGAGCGAGGGTGAAATCAAAGCCGCCTTCCGCAAGCAGGCGATGCAATGTCATCCGGATCGCAATCCGGGCGATCAAACCGCCGAGATCAAGTTCAAGGAAATCAACGAAGCCTACGAGGTTCTCAAGGACCCGGATAAACGCGCGGCTTACGATCGTTTCGGCCACGCGGCGTTCGAGCGCGGCGGGGGCGGCGGCGCGGCCGGTTTCGGCGCCGATTTCGCCACCACCTTCTCGGATATTTTCGACGATCTGTTCGGCATGGGCGGCGGCCGCCGCGGCCGCGGCGCGGGACGCGAGCGCGGCGCCGACTTGCGCTACAACATGGAAATCTCGTTGCACGAAGCCTATGTCGGCAAGGCTGCGCAGGTGCGCATCCCGACTTCGGTCACGTGCGAGACTTGCTCGGGCTCGGGCGCCAAGCCCGGCACCAAGCCCAAGACCTGTGCGATGTGCGGCGGCCAGGGCAAGGTGCGCCACGCTCAAGGCTTCTTCACGCTGGAGCGCACATGTCCCAACTGCCAGGGCCGCGGCCAATCGATCGATAGTCCTTGCTCGGCCTGTGCCGGCTCCGGCCGCGTCACGCGCGAGCGCACGCTGTCGGTGAATATTCCGGCCGGCGTCGAGGACGGCACGCGAATCCGGCTCGCCGGCGAAGGCGAAGCGGGCGTGCGCGGCGGTCCGGCCGGGGATCTCTATATTTTCCTGTCGATCGGCTCGCACCCGTTCTTTCAGCGCGAGGGTGCCGACCTGCATTGCCGTGTGCCGGTATCCATGGTGACGGCGGCGATGGGCGGCGAGATCGAAGTGCCGACCATCGACGGCGGCAAGACCCGGGTGAAAGTGCCCGAGGGCACGCAGTCGGGCCGGCGCTTCCGCCTGCAAAGCAAGGGAATGCCGGTGCTCCGCGCGCGGCAAAGCGGCGACATGTATGTGCAGGTCCTGGTCGAGACCCCGCAGAACTTGACCAAAAAGCAGCGCGAGCTGCTGGCCGAGTTCGACCAGTTGTCATCGACGGCGACGCAGCCGGAATCCTCCGGATTCCTCGGCAAGGTCAAAGAGTTCATCGACGGCCTCGGTTCACGCGCCAATTCGGCTTGACGGTGTCCGCCGCAGCGGTCCCGGCTGGGACGCTGGTTTTTGCCGTGCGAATGTTTTAGAAATGACACGAAATTGTCGCGTAGGACGCCATGCCGCTGCCGGCCCTGCAAAAGTTTGAAGAGAAAATCGAGCGGCACATCCGCATCCTCGAAGTCAAGAAGAGTCTGTTCGAGCGCAAGATCGAGCGCCAGTTCAAGATCTTCGAACGAAAGCGCGACGGCATCGGCAAGAAAATCGAAAAGCAGATCCGTCAGTTCGAGCTGAAGAAGGGTATCCGGCTTGATGACGAGGTGCGCTTCATCCGGTCCTGGATTGAGCGCCCGCTGTCGACCGGTGCCGTGGCGCCATCCGGAAAAATCCTTGCCCGCGCCATGGCGCGGTATGTCGATCCCGACAGCATCGGACCTGTGGTCGAGCTTGGGCCTGGAACCGGGCCGGTGACGGAAGCTCTGGTCGAAGCCGGCGTTGCGCCGTCGCGCCTGGTGCTGGTCGAGTTTAATCCGGCGTTTTGCCGGATCCTGCGCTCGCGTTATCCGGAAGCTACCTTGGTTCAAGGCGACGCCTACAGCATGCGCCGGCTCCTTGAAACGCTGCTGCTGCAACCCGCCGCCGCCGTCGTTTCCGGACTGCCGCTCGTCACCAAGCCGATCCGGCAGCGCTTGCGGCTCATTCGCGATGCGCTCGACCTGATGGTTCCCGGGGCGCCGTTCGTGCAGTTCACCTATTCGGTCGCCGCGCCATTGCCAAAGCGGCTCGGCGGTTTCTCGGTAGAGGCCTCCGAGCGCATTTGGATGAACTTGCCGCCGGCGCGCGTGTGGGTGTACCGGAAGACGGCTGACAGATGACGGACGACGGATAGGAAATTTTTCTAATCCGTCGTCCGTCATCTGTCGTCCGTCCTCCGTGATCCGATCTCCAATCGTCATGGCGGCTCCGAAGATTCTGGTCATTCCCGGCTCGCTGCGCACCGGCTCGCACAATGCGAGGCTGGCGGCGCTCGCGGTCAAGGAACTGCTGTTGGCCGAGGCCGACGTCACCCGCATCTCCTTTGCCGACTATCCGCTGCCTATGTATGACGCCGATCTCGAAGCGAGCGCCATGCCGAGCCATGCCCGTCAGCTCAAGCGCATGATCGAAGCACATCCGGGCGTGCTGATCGTGACGCCGGAATACAACGCCTCGGTGCCGCCTCTGGTGAAGAACGCCATCGACTGGGTTTCGCGGGTGCGCGAAAACGGCGAAGCCCCGCTCGCCGTATTCAAGCATCGTGTCTTCGCGCTCGGCGCCGCCTCGCCAGGCTCTTTCGGCGGCATGCGGTCGCTGCTGGCTTTGCGCCAGGTGCTGGAGATCGGCTGCGGCGCCCTGGTGATCCCGGAGCAGGTCACGGTGGCGCGCGCCGACCAGGCATTTGACGACCGGGACAATCTCAGGGATGAGCATCTGGCCGCGTTGCTCAAGACCGTGGCGCGCCGGCTGGTCGAAGCCGCGCAACAGATGACGTGAGGGAGGCCAGGCAATGCCGATGGAGCCGCGCGATCGCCTGATCGTCGCCCTCGACGTGTCCTCGGTCGAAGACGCGCAAGCCCTGGTGGCGCGGCTTGGTGACAGCGTGGCGTTCTACAAGATCGGCTATCAGCTCGCCTTCGCGGAAGGCTTGTCCTTTGCGCACAGACTCGCTGATGCGGGCAAGAAGGTGTTCGTCGATCTCAAGCTCCACGACATCGACAATACCGTGGCGCAGGGCGTCAAGAGCGTGGCGCGTCTTGGCGCCACGTTCCTCACCGTTCACGCCTATCCGAAAATCATGCGGGCGGCTGTCGATGCGCGCGAGAACGGCTTGCGCATCCTCGCCGTCACGGTGTTGACCTCGCTCGACGACGCCGATCTCGCGGCAGCCGGTTATGATATCGGCGTCGCAGAACTCGTCGCACGGCGCGCGGCGCAGGCGCGCGACATCGGTGTCGACGGGCTCGTCTGCTCGCCCGAGGAGGCCGCGAAGGTGCGTTCCATCGTCGGCGACAAGCTCGCGCTGGTCACCCCTGGGATAAGGCCCGCCGGCGCCGAGGCGGGCGAGCAGAAACGCATCGCGACACCCGCGACCGCTATTGCCGCGGGCGCAGATTATTTGGTCGTCGGCCGGCCCATCATCGCCGCTGCCGACCCGAAAGCCGCCGCGCAGGCGATCGTCGCCGAGATCGCCGCCGCGCAAAAACGCTGAAGGGAGCACCCATGCCCAAGGGCTATTGGATACCGCACATCGATGTCAGCAATCCGGAAGGCTACAAAAGCTACATGGCGGCGACACCGCCGGCCCACGAGAAATTCGGCGGCACCGCGCTGGTGCGCGGCGGCAAATACGAGGTGATGGAAGGCCGCGCCCGCTCGCGCAACGTGCTGCGCGAATTTCCCGACTACGCGACGGCGCTCGCCTGCTACCGCTCGCCGGAATATCAGCGCGCACAGCCGCTGCGCCTGCCGCATTCGCAATGCGATTTTGTCATTGCCGAAGGCTATGACGGCCCGCAGCCGCCGCAGCCTGCTTCGATTCCGGCGCCGGGCGCCCGCAAGGGTTATTGGCTTGTTGAAATCGATGTTGTCGATCCCGAAGGCTACAAGCCCTACATGGCCGCCAATCAAAAGCCGTTCGGCGATTTCGGCGGCCGTTATCTGGTGCGCGGCGGCACGCACGAGGTGACCGAAGGCAAAGCGCGCTCGCGCATCGTGGTGATCGAATTCCCAAGCTACGAGGCAGCGCTCGGCTGCTATCGCTCGCCGGACTATCAGGCCGCCAAGCGGCTGCGTGAAGGCAAGGGCGAGCTCGACCTC
>DATJYT010000250.1:0-11978 GCA_035499475.1 Xanthobacteraceae bacterium
GGCCGGGACAAGCCCGGCCACGACGGCGCGGAGGAGTCGCGACTAAATGCCGTTGGTATAAGCGGCTCTGCTATCCCGCTTTTCCGTTCCGCCGATTCAGCAATTGCTTGAGCCGTTGCGGCGTCACCGGCAGCGCCGTCACTGCGCCCGGAATGCCGATGGCGTCGTCGATCGCGGACGCGATGGTGGCGCCGACGCCGGTGATGCCGCTCTCCCCGGCGCCCTTGATGCCGAGCGGGTTGAGCGGTGTGGTGTAATCCTCGCGCAGCAGCACGTCGGGCGCCGGCGTTTCGTGCACCGCCGGCAACAGATAATCGGCGAAGGTAACGGCGAGCGGATCGCCGCGCTCGCTGAAGGTGAATTCCTCGAACAACGCGCCGCCCAGGCCCTGCGCGAAGCCGCCGACGATCTGGCCGTGGACCAGCGCCGGATTGATCGCACGGCCGATGTCGTAGGCGATGAAATAGCGCTCCACCTCGACGCCGCCGGTCTCGCGGTCGACCTTCACCACGGCGACGTGGCTGCCATATGGATAGACCTGATGCTCGACCTTGAACCAGCCTTCGGCGCTGAGACCGGGCTCGCGCTCGCCGAGGCCTTTGGCGCCGGGCGCAAGATGCTGCGCGATCTTGCCGAGGCTGATGGACGGGCTGGGCGTTCGATCCTTGCGCGTTACTTCGCCGTTGACGATGTCGAGCGCATGGAGCGGAGCCTGCAACAATTCCGCGGCGGCTTCGAGCGCCTTGGCGCGCACCTTCAACGCCGCGATGTGGGTGGCCGAGGCCGTCATCACCGTCGCGCGCGAGGCGTGCGCGCCGATGCCGTAGGCGATGCGATCGGTCTGGCCGTGAATGACGCGACAGCGCCGATAATCGACGCCGAGCGCGTCGGCGGCGACTTGCGCCATTACGGTCTCGAAGCCCTGGCCGATCGAGGCGCCGCCGGTGATGACTTCGACCGCACCCGAGGTGTCGATCGAAATCTTGACGCCGTCGGTCGGGCCGAGCCCGCTCTTTTCCACGAACATGGCGACGCCGATGCCGACCAGCTCGCCCGCATCCTTGCGCTTCCTCACCTCGGCGTTGAGCTTCGGCCAATCGATCCTGGCAAGCTGCTTGTCGAGCAGGCCCATATAGTCGCCGGTGTCGTAGTGGATTTCCTCGCCCAGCGCCTGCAATGGCCGCGGATAGGGCATTTCCTCCGGGCCGATCGCATTGCGCCGGCGCAGCTCGATGCGGTCGATGCCAAGCTGCTGCCCGATCGCATCGACCAGCCGCTCGCGCACGAAAGTGGTCTCGTAGCGGCCGGGGGCGCGATAGGTCGCCGCCGGCGTCTTGTTGGTGAGGCGGAAGTGGCCGATCGAGCGATAGGCCGGCACGCGATAAGGGCCCGGCAGGATGCCGGCGGTCATATGCACGACGCGCGTCGCATGCGTGCGCACATAGGCGCCCTGGTCGTGAAAATAGACGTCGTCGATGGCGAGGATGACGCCGTTGTCGTCGACCGCGGCGCGGATCTTGTGCAATTGCTGGCGCGAGTGATTGGCCGCAATCAGATGCTCGCGGCGGTCCTCGATCCATTTCACCGGCCGATTGAATTTCCTGGCGGCGACGCAGACCAGCACGTCTTCGGGATAAAGCTCGCCGCGAATGCCGAAGCCGCCACCCACGTGCGCTTCGTGGACATGGACCGAACTCGGCGGAATGCCGAGCATGCGCGACAGCAGTTCCTGATTGCGATGCGGCACTTTCGCCGCGCCGTGCAATTCCAGCAGATTGCGCGATGCGTCGTAACGGCCGATGGCGCCGCGCGTCTCGAGCGGAACGCCCGAATGCCGGCCGATGGCGACTTCGATCTCGACGACATGGTTTGCAGCGCGGAACGCGGCATCGACATCGCCATAGCCCTGGCGGATCAGCGCGGCCTCGCTGGGATTTCCTGGCGAAAACTCGAACGGCGAGGCCTGTGAATCGAGAACGGGCGGCAATTCTTCGATTTCAACCTCAACGAGATCGGCCGCATCCTCCGCGATGTAGGCGTCCTGGGCGAATACCGCCGCTATCGGCTCACCCACATAGCGCACCGTCCCGGTCGCCAGCGCCGGCTGCCGATAGGGATCAAGCGCCGGAATGCTGCCCTCGCGAAAGTCGATGGGCGGCACGTCGGCAATGTCGGCCGCGGTCCACACCCCATACACGCCCGGCAGCGCCCGAGCGGCCGCGGCGTCAATCGAAACGATGCGGCCGTGAGCATAGGCCGAGCGCACGATGCGCATATGCAACTGATGCGGAAAATTGATGTCGCCGGCGAACTCGCCGCGTCCGCGGACGAGCGGCGGGTCTTCCAGCCGCGTGACCGATTGGCCGATCCACGATGCTCGCTGTGGTTCTGTGTTCATGCCGCCGCGCGTTCGAGCGCCCGGCGTGTCACGGCGAGCACGAGATCGCGGCGGAACTCGGCGCTCGTGGTGATGTCTTCCAAAGGATCGACGGCCGCGGTCGCTGCTTCGGCGGCGGCGCGGAATGTCTTGTCGCCGGGCGGCGCGCCCGTGAGCACGCGCTCGGCTTCCGTAATGCGCCGCGGACTGGGCTCCGCGCCGCCGACGGCGAGACGCGGCTCGATGATCTTGCCGCCTTCGACGCGGTAGGCGGCGAGCGCCGCCGCCATGGCGAAGTCGCCGGCGCGCCGATTGAACTCGTAAAAGCCGCAGCGGGTGTCGGCGGCGAGCATCGGCAGCCGCACCTCGATCAAAAGCTCATCGTCTTGCAGCGCCGTGGTCATGATGCCCTTGAAATAATCGCGCGCCGCGATGCTGCGATCCCCGCGGGCGCTGCGTGCGATCATCTCGCCGTCGAGAGCCGCCGCGACCAGGCACCATTCGGATGCGGGGTCGGCGTGCGCAAGGCTGCCGCAGAACGTGCCGCGGTTGCGGATGGGATAATGAGCGATGTGACGCACCACGTCAGTGAGGAGCCTGCCGAGCGGCCCATCGCAGACCGGCTTGTGAAACGCCGAATGGCGCACACAGGCGCCAATGACGAGCTTGCCGTCGGCAACCGTCAGCCGCTTGAGCGCCTCGACGCCGTTGATGTCGACCAGATGGGAGGGTTTGGCGAGCCTGAAGGCCATGGTCGGCACCAGGCTCTGGCCGCCGGCCAGCACGCGCCCGTCCTGCGGGGCGACCTCGGCGAGGAGGGCGACGGCCTCATCGATCGTTTTCGGCGCGTGGTAACGAAACGCCGCTGGCTTCATCGGCTGGTTTCAACTTTGGGATTGACGTATGATTTTGAATTGATGCACGGTTTTTGGCACAGAGTCAAAGCACGCAGCCCCGCATGAAGCCGCCGCCTTTTTCCTATCACGACCCGCGCACGACGGCCGATGTCGTAGGTCTGCTCACCAGCCTCGACAACGCCAAGTTGCTCGCCGGCGGCCAGTCGCTGATGCCGATGCTGAACATGCGCTACGTGCTGCCCGACCACGTCATCGATCTCAACCGGGTCGATGGATTGAGCTACATCCGCGAGCAGAACGGCGCACTCGAGATCGGCGCCATGACGCGCCAGCGCGATATCGAGTTCTCCGATCTGGTGCGCGAGCGCTGTCCGCTGATGCACGAGGCGATCGAGCAGGTCGGCCATCGCCAGACCCGCAATCGCGGCACGCTGGGCGGCTCGCTCTGCCATCTCGATCCGTCGGCGGAGCTGGTTTCGTGCGCGGCGGCGCTCGACGCCACGGTGTCGGTGACGGGCCGGAACGGCGCGCGCAGCATCGACTTCGCCGCATTCCCCGTCGCCTATATGACGCCGGCCGTCGAGCTCGACGAGTTGCTGACCGGCGTGACATTCCCGTGCTGGCCCGCCGGCCACGGCTACGCCTTCGTCGAGTTTTCCCGCCGGCATGGCGACTTCGCCATCGTGTCGGCGGCGGTGCTGATCGAGGAAGACAAAGACGGCAAGGTCACGCGCGCCTCGGTGACGCTTGGCGGCATGGGGCCGGCGCCGGTGCGCGCGAGCGAGGTCGAAAAGGCGCTGATCGGCGAGACCATCGCGGAGAAGCGGCTGCGCGAGATCTGCGAAGTGCTGCGCAAGGTCGACGCCGTCGACGACATTCACGCGCCCGCGTCCTACCGCCAGCAGCTTGCGACGGTGCTGCCGCGCCGCGCGCTCCTGAAAGCGCACGAGCGCATCGCCGCGGGAGCGCGATCATGAGCGAAACGCGCAAGATCGCGCTGACCGTGAACGGCACGCGCTACGAGGAGACCGTGCCGGTGCGCGTGACCTTGGCGGATTTCATCCGCCATCAGCTTGGTCTCACCGGCACGCATCTCGGCTGCGAGCACGGCGTATGCGGCGCTTGCACGATCCTGCTCGACGGACGCTCGGCGCGTTCCTGCCTGATGCTCGCCGTTCAGGCGGACGGTCACGAAATCCTGACGGTCGAAGGCATCGCGCCGAGTGCCGACAAACTGCATCCGCTCCAGGAGGCGTTCCGCGACAACCACGGTTTGCAGTGCGGCTTCTGCACGCCCGGTATCCTGACGACGCTGATCGAATTTTTGCGCGACAATCCGGATCCCACCGAGCAGGAAGTCCGCATCGCCATTTCCGGCAATCTCTGCCGCTGTACCGGCTACCAGAACATCGTCATCGCCGCGCTTGATGCGGCGAAGCGATTGAGGACGGACGACGGACGACGGACGGCAGAGAACAGATAAAGTCTACTTCCAAAATCTGTCGTCCGTCGTCCGTTCTCCGTTATCAGCTTATGCCCATCCGCTTCGACGACATCGGCAACCGCCTCAAGGCCTTCCGGCTCGGCTCCGGGCTCTCCGCCGAGGAGATCGCGCAGAAGCTCGGCGTTTCGCGCACCGCGCTCTACCGCATCGAGAAGGGCGAGGTGGCGAAGATCGAGACGCTGGAGAATCTGGCGGAGCTGCTCCAGGTATCGGTGCCGACGCTGCTCGGCGTCGGCGTCGAATATATCGCCTCGGCGGTGAGCTATTTCGAGCGCATGCGGCAGATCGAGGAAACTGCCGAGCACATCATCGTGCTGGCCGGCCCGATCTCCTACGTGCTCGCTTCCGACGGCTTCGATCATGCGCTCGGCGCGGTGCTGCGCGAGTCGGTTCCCGACGGCATCGACAAGCGCGATCGCGCGCTGGCGCAAATCGACGAGCTGATGGACGTGCTGCGCCAGCGCAAGGAATGTTATCGGCGGCGCAGCCCCGCGGTCGTCAACCTGATCGCCGCCGCCGAGATGGAGCGCTTCCTGCGCAACGGCCTGGTCGGCCGGCACGACCTTACGGAGAATGTTCGGCGCGAGCGGCGCGCGCTCGCCCGCGCCGAAGCCGAACATTTCACCGCGTTGATGGAGAACGAGCCGATCGGCGTTCAGATCGGCATCGTGCTCGACACGCTGCCGCATACGAGCTTCCAGATTTTCCGGCAGCCGGACCGGCAAATCCTGGCGCTCAGCCCGTTCCGCCTCGGCGAGGAACCCAACATCCGCGTCGGCGTCGCCATGATCACGTCGGCGCCGGAGGCGCTCGCTTTGCACGAGAAGATGGCGCGGGACCTGTGGGCGAGCGCGCTCAAGGGTCCCGCCGCCGTGCGCTTCATGCACGCGATGATGGACAAATTATCGGCCCCCGCGATGGCGGGGAGCCGATAACGAAAAGTCACGCTCGCGCGTAACGGCCGCGATTGAAGAAGCGGTCCTTCTGATCGTCGTTCGCGGTTTCGCGGTTCGACTTGATGGCGCCGACCTTGGCCAGCGCGGCTTTCACCGCGGGCCGCTCGTCGATCGCCTTGAACCAGCGCGCGAGATTCGGATTGTCTTCCCACTTCACGCCCTGGATGTCGTGATTGCGCGTCCAGGGGAAAGTGGCCATGTCGGCAATGGTGTATTCGCTGCCGGCGAGATAGGGCGAATGCGCGAGCCGCCGCTCCATCACCTCGTAGAGCCGCTTCACCTCGCTCTGATAGCGCGCCATCGCGTAGGAATTGTCCTTGTCCTTCGGCGCGAACATCTTGAAGTGCGTGAACTGGCCGAACATCGGGCCGACGCCCGAGGTCTGGAAGAACAGCCATTGCAACACGTCGTATTTCTTCGCCGGATCGGCGGGCATGAATTTTCCGGTCTTCTCGGCGAGGTACATCAGGATCGCGCCGGATTCGAAGATCGTGATCGGCTTGCCGCCGGGGCCTTCGCTGTCGACGATCGCCGGGATTTTCGAATTCGGGTTGATCTTGATGAAATTCGGGTCGTACTGATCGCCCTTCCACACATCGACGAAGTGCTCCTTGTAGGGCAGCTTCGTCTCCTCGAGCATGATGTAGATTTTCTGCACGTTCGGGCTGGTCAACGCATAAAAGTCGATCATGGCAATGTCCTCGGACTTTGGGGAGGCCGTGAAACTATCGGCCCCGGCAGGGGACGGCAAGGTGGCGCGTCCCGCCGGCGTGCGCATTCCCGGTTTCCCGGTCCCTTGTGCAGCATCGCCGATGCCGCGTAGGTTTGGCGGAACGACAAGAATTGCTCGGCAGGGAGAAAGCGATGCAGCTTCGGTTTCAGGGCCTTGTGGGACTTGCGCTGGCGGCTTTCGCGCTCGGTTTTGCCGGCGCGGCGCGCGCGGCGGACGATTATCCCAATCACGCGGTGCGCTGGCTGGTCGGCTATCCGCCCGGCGGCTCGACCGACATCTGCGCCCGCCTGATCGGGCAATATCTGTCCGAGCATCTGCATCAGCAATTCGCAGTCGAGAACAAACCGGGCGCTGGCAACAACCTCGCGACCGAGATGGCGGCCAAGTCGCCGCCGGACGGCTACACCGTCTTCCTGGTCAATCCGGCCAACGCCATCAACGCGACGCTGTATAAGAATCTCAGCTTCAACTTCCTGCAGGACATGGCGCCGGTCGCGGGCTTCATTCGCGTGCCCAACGTGATGGAGGTCAACCCGAACGTGCCGGCGAAGACCGTCAAGGAGTTCATCGACTATGCCAAGGCCCATCCCGGCAAGGTCAACCTGGCGTCGTCCGGCGTCGGCACCTCGGTCCACCTCTCTGGTGCGCTGTTCATGCTGATGACCGGAGTCGATCTCATTCACGTGCCGTATCGCGGCGCCGCTCCGGCGCTGACCGACCTGCTCGGCAATCAGGTGCAGGTGATGTTCGACAATCTGCCGTCCTCGATCGGCCACATCCAGGCCGGCCGGCTGCGCGCATTGGCGGTAACGACCGCGCAGCGCGCCAAGGCGCTGCCCGATGTGCCGACCGTCGCCGAGACAGTGCCGGGCTACGAGGCGAGCGCCTGGTTCGGCATGGCGGTGCCAAAGGGCACGCCGCGCCCGGTCATCGAGAAGCTGAACAAGCTGGTGAATGAGGCGCTGGCCGATCCGGCTATGCAGGCCAAACTCGCCGAGCTCGGCGGCTCGCTCATTCCGGGTACGCCGGAAGACTTCGGCAAGATCGTCTACGAAGAAACCGAGAAATGGGCCAAGGTGGTCAAGGCCACCGGAGCGACCGCGGAGTGAGCGTGATCCGTCTTGTCCTTGTGCTGTGCGCGATTGGCGCCTGCGCGCCGGCGCTGGCGCAGGATTATCCGACGCGTCCGATCCGGGCGCTGACGGCAACCAGTGCCGGCGGCACCAGCGATGTCTTCATGCGCGTGCTCGGCGAGGAGGTGCGCAAGCGCTGGGGGCAGCCCATCGTGGTGGAGAACCGCCCCGGCGGCGCCATGAATGTCGGCGGCCGCGCCTGCGCCGATGCGCTCAACGACGGTTATACGATCTGCATCCTGCCGGCTGAGACGCTCTCCTATAACCAGTTCCTGTTCAAGCAGATCCCCTACGATCCCGAAAAGGATTTTACGCCGGTCACCAATCCGTTCTTCACGACGCAAGTGCTTGTCGTGAACGCGAACCTGAACGTGCACAATCTCGCAGAACTGGCGGCGTTATCGAAGGCAAAGCCCGCAACGCTGAGCTACACCGCGGCGTCGATCCCGCTGATCGCCTTCATGGGCAAGTGGTCGAAGGCGTCGGGCGCCGACATTGTCAAAGTCCCGTTCCGCGGCGGCGCCGAAGCGGTCAACGGCGTCATGGGCGGCTCGACGCCGGTCGCCTTCTTTGGCCTTCTCAACTGGCTCTCCTTCATCCGCGACGGCAAGGTGAACGCGCTCGCCGTCGACAGCGCCAAGCGCTCCCCGCTGCTGCCGGACGTGCCGACGCTCAAGGAGCTCGGCTACGGGGAAAATCTCACCCGGCTCTATTTCGGCATCGTGGCGCCGGCCGGCACGCCGCAGCCGATCGTGCACAAGCTGCGCGACGAATTCGCCTCCATCGGTCAGGATCCGGAATTCCGGCAAAAGCGCATGATCGACGTCGCGCTCGAGCCGGTCTTCAACACGCCGGAGGAATTCGCCCGCTTCCTCGAGGAGGACCGCGCCGCATCGGCGCGCATCGTCAAGGAAGCCGGGATGGAGCCGCAGTAGTTCGCCCGCCCGTTTTCAAATCCAGCACACAAGAACAATGGAGACACGCTTTGCTGATCGATTGGCATGTTCACATCAACGACCCGAAATATCTCGGCAAGCCGTGGTGGCCGGTCGAGGTTCCAATGACCATGGAACATGCATTGGAAACGCACCGGGTCGCTGGCCTCGACCGCACCGTCATCAGCAACGCCGTGCACTACATCCGGCACATGGACTCCGTGAAGGAAACCGTCGCTGCGATCGAGAGCTCGAACCGCCATCTGGCGAAATGCCGCGATCTGCATCCCGACAAGTTCATTCCGATGGCGACCTGCATCCCCGGCGGCGGCGACGAATTCCTCAAGGAGCTCGAGCGCGCGGTGAAAGAAGACGATGCGCGCGCCGTCATCATCAATTCCAGCCACAAGGGGCATTATCCGGATGAGGACGCCGCCAAGCCGTTCTTCAAGCTTGCGACCGATCTCGATATTCCAGTCTTCATTCATCCCGGCGACGCGACGACACCGGCCATGGCGGATTACCGGCTGGCGTCGAGCGTCGGCCGGCCGGCGGACGACTGCCTGTCACTGGCGCGCCTTATCGTGCGTGGCATTTTCGAGCAGTTTCCCAAGCTCAAGCTCGTCGGCAGCCATCTCGGCGGCGGCATTTGCGAAGTCATCGGCCGCATGGATTATGCCTACGAGTACCAGGACTTTTGCGTGTTCCTCGGCAGCTATGAGCCGATGCTGATCAAGCATCCGCCCAGCCACTACCTGAAGATGATGTACCTCGATTCGGTGAGCTATGCCGCGCCGGCCGCCGAGTGCTGCCTGAAAACAATGGGCGAGGATCACTTCATGTTCGGCACCGATTCCCCACCATTGGTGCCGTTGAAGATGAAGGGTCTCAAAATGATGGATCAGATCGGCATGACGCCGGCCCAGCGCGAGAAGGTCATGGGCGGCAACGCGGCGCGATTGCTGAAGCTCTAGCCTTATCTCCCTCCCCTGTGGGAGGGGAAAAGAAAAACGGACCCGACAATGATCATCGAGTGGCATACTCACGTCTATCCGCCCGAAGAGGCCGCCGCCGACATTGCGGCCTGGGACGGCAAGACCGGGCCGTCATGGGCCGGCCAATGTCCCATGACGATCGAGAACGTGGTTGCCGCCCACGAGCGCTGCGCCATCGACGTCACCGTCTTCAGCAATGCCGCCCATTATATGCGCGGCAAGGCGGCCGCAGACGAGCTCAAGGCGATCCAGCGCTGGTCCGACTACGCGGCGGAAATTCAAGGCCGCCGCAAGGGCGTGTTCTACGGCTTTGCCACCATGCTGCCGTGCGGAGGCCCGCCCTTCATCAAGGAAACCGAGCGCGCCATCCGTGAGCTCGGTCTCAAGGGCATCCTGATCCATTCAAGCCACAAGGGCCATTATCCCGACGACGACGAAGCGCGGCCGTTCTGGGAGCTGGTTCAGGATCTCGGCGTGCCGGTCTTCATTCATCCACCGCATGTCGGCTTCGGCGAGGAGCGGCTCAAGGAATACCGGCTGGCCTCGAGCGTCGGCCGGCCGGCCGACCTTTGCCTCGCGCTGTCGCGAATGATCGTGCGCGGCATTCTGGAGGATTTCCCGCGCGCCACCATCGTCGCCTCCCACGGCGGCGGCGGCATTTGCGAAGTCATCGGCCGCATGAATTACGCCTATGAGCTGCAGGAAGAATGCTACTTCCTCGGCTCCTATGCGCCGATGAAGATCAAGCACGAGCCCGGGCATTATCTCAAACGGATGTATTTCGACACCGTGACCTATCATCCGCCGGCCGCGCAGCTCGTGGTCGATACGGTCGGACCAGATCACGTGCTCTACGGCAGCGACGCGCCGCCGCTGACTTCGCTCAAGCCGCGCGCCATCAAGCTCGTCGAAGGCTTGCGGGTGAGCGAGCAGGATCGCGAGAAGATCTTCTGGCGCAATGCGGCGAAGCTGCTGAAGATCGATCCGCCGGTCGCGGCGTAGACAATCGGGGGCACCGCCTGCGCCAGGCGGTGCCCGTCGTCCCTATCGCGTACGCTACAGCGTCTTCTTGAAGAGATCGCTCATTGCTTGCCACGAACGCCTGTCGGCTGTGGCATCGTATTTGGTGCCGTGCTCCGGGTTGCTCGGATGGACGTTGTCGGTGAAAGCGTGCATGACGCCGCCATAGAGCACGACCTGCCAATCGACGTTGGCGTCGGTCATCTCCTTTTCGAAGGCGGCGACGGCCTGGGCGTTCACGATGGGATCGGCGGCGCCGTGCAGCGCCAGAACATGGCCTTTGATGTTCTTGGCGTTCTCGGGCGTCGGCGTGGCAAGTGAGCCGTGGAAGGTGACAACGTCGACGAGCGGCGCGCCGCTGCGCGCCAAGTCGAGCGCTGGTGCGCCGCCGAAGCAATAGCCGATGGCGGCGAGCTTGCCGGTATCGACCATTGGCGATTGCTTGAGCTGGTCGAAGGCTGCCTGCGCGCGCGCCAGCAGCAATGGGCGATCTTTGGTGTATTTGCCCGATTGGGCGCCGGCCGCCTGCGGCGTGTCGGGGCGTACGCCCTTGCCGTAGATGTCGGCGACGAACGCGACGTAGCCCATCTTGGCGAGTTTTTCGGCGACGTCCTTCTCGTGGGCTGATGGGCCCCAATAGGCCGGGTAGACCACCACGCCGGGGCGTTTGCCATGCTTGCCGGTGTCATAGACCAGCCAACCTTCGAGGGCGGTGTCACCCTGCTTATATTCGACAGTCTTCACCTTGATTGCGGCTTGCGCCGAACCAGCGAAAACCACGCCGCACAGCGCGGCCGCGAGCAAGTGTATTCTCATGTACGTCCTCCCGATGACGCCTGGTTTTCATCCAGGGATTCCGAGCGCGCCCCGCCGGAACGCTAACAAGATGCCGGTGTCGCGCCAATTGGTTGCGCGGTATGTCACGGCCGGCGTTTGCGGATGAGGCCGGCCGATCGCCGGGCGGCTTGCGAAGGCCGCCGGACGGTGTGCACACTCCGCCCCCGCCGTCCCGCAATGCGAGTTCGATCATGTCCCGGAGAAAGTTGCCTGAAGAGCTGCGCAGCTACCGCTGGCTCGGCAAGAACGATCTGCGCTCGTTCGGCCATCGCTCGCGGCTGCGGCAATTCGGCTACGACGGGGCCGACTGGACCGGCAAGCCGGTGATCGGCATCATCAATACTTGGAGCGACATCAACGCCTGCCATGGCCACCTGCGGGCGCGGGCCGAGGACGTCAAGCGCGGCGTCTATCAGGCCGGCGGATTTCCCATCGAGCTGCCGGCGATGTCGCTTGCCGAGCCCTTCGTCAAACCCTCGACCATGCTCTACCGCAACTTCCTCGCCATGGAATGCGAGGAATTGCTGCGCAGCCATCCGATCGACGGCGCGGTGCTGATGGGCGGCTGCGACAAGACCACGCCGGGCCTGATCATGGGCGCGATCAGCATGGGCATTCCGGCGATCTACGT
>DATJYT010000251.1:0-23200 GCA_035499475.1 Xanthobacteraceae bacterium
TCGTTCTGCCCTGGCGAAGTCGTCACCGAAGGGCTCGACGGGCTGCGCGAGCGCCTCGCCGAATATCGCAGCCTCGGCGCCAAGTTCGCCAAATGGCGCGCGGTGATCGATATCGGCAACGGCATTCCTTCCTACGAATGCATCAGCGCCAACGCGCATGCGCTCGCGCGCTATGCGGCGCTGTGCCAGGACGAAGGCATCGTGCCGATCGTCGAGCCGGAAGTCCTGATGGACGGCGATCACGACATCGATCGCTGCTACAAGATCACCGAGTGGACGCTCAAGACCGTTTTCGAGCAGTTGTACTACGCGCGCGTTGCGCTCGAAGGCATGGTGCTCAAGCCGAACATGGCGGTGCCCGGCAAGAAGTCGGCAAAGCGCGCTTCGGTCGAGGAGGTCGCGGAAAAGACGCTGCGTGTGCTCAAGGCCTGCGTGCCGGCGTCCGTTCCCGGCATCGCATTCCTCTCCGGCGGCCAGTCCGACGAAGAAGCGACCGCGCACCTCGACGCCATGAACAAGATGGGGCCGACGCCGTGGCGGGTCTCGTTTTCCTACGGCCGCGCCCTGCAGGCCGCGCCGCAGAAAGCCTGGTCGGGCAAATCGGAAAACGTCGCGGCGGCGCAACGCGCCTTCGGCCATCGCGCCATGATGAACGGGCTTGCCACGCTCGGTCAGTGGAAAGCCGACCTCGAACGCAAAGCGGCCTGATGCCGTCGTCCTCCCCTCCTCCGCATGCGGGGGAGGCAAAAGCCGGGATACGGCGCCAGCGTCATCGGCTCTATCTCGTAACACCTCGGCTTGAAGACACCACCGCCTTCGCGCGCGACATCGGCGCGACGCTGCAAGCAGCCGATGTGGCGGCAGTGCTGTTGCGATTGGCGGAAACCGACGAGCGCACCCTGATCAACCGCGCCAAGGCGGTCGTCGCGGCGGTGCAAAGTTATGACATTGCGCTTTTGCTCGACGGCCGTCCGGACATCGTCGGCCGCGTCGGCGCCGACGGGGCTCATCTGACCGGAATCGAAGCCTTCATGGCCGCGCTCGCAACGCTTAAACCCGATCGCATCGCCGGGGCCGGCGGCATCCGCAGCCGTCATGATGCCATGCTCGCGGGCGAAGCTGGCGCCGACTACGTCATGTTCGGCGAACCCGACCGGCGGGGCGTGCTGCCGCCATTCGCGGCAGTCGAGGAAAGGATCGCGTGGTGGGCGGAGCTACTCGAACTGCCCTGCATCGGCTATGCCGCAACAGCGGACGACGTGCGGCCGCTGGCGCAGGCCGGCGCCGACTTCGTCGCGCTAGGTGATTGGATATGGACGCAACCCGAAGGCGCGACTGCGGCGGTTGCGGCGGCCGGCGCGGCTCTCGCCGAGCCGGTGCCGTGAGCAGAGCGGCGATCGCTACTGCGGCGACTTTGGCGATTGCGGCCTCGCTCACGGTCATTCCGCCGCACGCGGCGCAGTCTCAGGCACCCGCTCCGGCGACGGCGAAATCCTCAACCGCAAAGCCGAAGCCGGCCCAGCTTCCTGCAAAGCCAGCCGCCGGCGAAAACGCGCCGCCCGACGCCAATGCAGGCGCGGCGGCGAACGGCCCGCCGCTCGATCTTGCCTACGGCGCGTTTCAGCGCGGCTATTATCTGACGGCGTTCGCGGAAGCGACCAAGCGGGCGGCAGACGGCAACGACCCCAAGGCCATGACGCTGCTCGGTGAACTCTACGCCAACGGTCTCGGCGTGCCTAAAAATGACGACAAAGCCGCCGACTGGTACAAGCTCGCCGCCGACCGCGGCGACCGCGAAGCCATGTTCGCGCTGGCGATGTTCCGCCTCGCCGGACGCGCCGGTCCGCGCGACCGGCAGGCGAGCGCCAAGTGGCTCGCCGCCGCAGCCAAACTCGGTCAGCCTTTGGCCGCTTACGATCTCGCCCTCCTCTACATGGAAGGCCAGTTGTTTCCGCAGGATTTCGGCCGCGCTGCCGAATTGATGCGCGTCGCCGCACAAGCCGGCAATCCGGAGGCGCAATACGCACTCGGCACATTTTACAAGGAGGGCCGAGGCGTTCCCAAGGATATGCACGAAGCCGTGCGCCTGTTCGGCCTCGCCGCGCTGGCCGACGACACCGAGGCGCAGGTCGAATATGCGATCGCGCTCTATAACGGCGACGGCGTTCAGCGTAACGAACAGGCTGCGGCCGTGCTGTTCCGCAGGGCCGCGCTCAGGAACAATCCGGTGGCGCAGGACCGCCTCGCCCACATTCTCGCCTCCGGCCGCGGCGCACCGGCGAACCCGATCGAGGCGACCAAGTGGCACCTCATCTCCAAGGCGCGCGGCGAGACCGATCTCATGCTCGACGATTACGTCAACAGCCTCGATGCCGACACGCGCGCCGCCGGCGAGAAAGCGGCCAAACCCTGGATCGACGCGATCAAAAAACCGCCGTCGTGATTTTCGGGGCGGCCTTGACGCCGCCGCACATTGCACCGTACGGCAGGCCGCCATGCCGCACTCTGCAATCCTCAATGTGATGATCAAAGCCGCGCGCCGCGCCGGACGCGGCCTCAAGCGCGACCTCGGCGAGATCGAACATTTGCAGGTGTCGCTGAAAGGGCCGCGCAATTTTGTCACCGCCGCCGACCGGCGCGCCGAGGAGGTCGTCTACGAGGAACTCGCCAAGGCGCGGCCGGGCTACGGCTTTCTTGGCGAGGAAGGCGGCGCGCGCGAGGGCGCCGACAAATCGCACCGCTGGATCGTCGATCCGCTCGACGGCACCACCAATTTCCTGCACGGCATTCCGCATTTTGCCGTCTCGATCGCGCTCGAGCGTGACGGCACGATCGTAGCCGGCCTGGTCTACAATCCTGCCAACGAGGACATGTTCATCGCCGAGCGCGGCAAGGGCGCCTTCCTCAATGATCAGCGCATCCGCGTCGCGTCGCGGCAGAGACTCGCCGACGCCGTGGTCGCCTGCGGCCTGCCCCATTATGGGCGCGGCGATCTTGCGCTGGCGCGCAACGAAATCTTCGCCGCGCAGCAGCACTTTGCCGGGCTTCGCCGCTATGGCGCCGCGACCCTCGATCTCGCCTGGGTTGCCGCCGGTCGGCTCGACGCCTATTGGGAGCGCGACCTGTCGCCCTGGGACCTCGCTGCCGGCATCTTGCTGGTGCGCGAAGCCGGCGGCTTCGTCAGCGACCTCGACGGCGGCGATGCCATTTTCGCCAAGGCGCAGATCGTCGCCGGCAACGAGACCATGCACCGCGAACTGGTCCGCCTGCTCAAGGCGGCGGCCAAGGAGCCGGTAGCGCCGTAAAACGCCCGCTCGTCATCACCCCGCCGCAAACGCCCCGGCAGGTTCGTCGACGCTAAGGCTGTGACGGTCGGCCGCTTGCCGCCGGTCAGGCCCGCATTTCGCTTCTACAGCCGCTATGCCATATTGGGGCAATTCGCGGCATTAAGCTTGAGCCGATGGCGAGCGACCTCGATCACGCCAAACTTGCATCGCCCCGCATCTTCCTGATCCGGATGCTGGTGTTCCTCATCCTTTGCGGGCTGATCGCCTTCGTGCTGCAGCGGCAGATCCTCAACGCCTTCATGGCCAATCCGTGGCTCAACGGCCTCATCGTCGGCGTGCTGCTGATCGGCATCATCCTGTCGTTCCATCACGTCATCCGGCTGTTTCCGGAAGTGTCCTGGGTCAACGGCTACCGCCGCGCCGATCCCAAGCTCGCGACTGCGCGGACGCCGAAACTGCTCGGTCCGATGGCGGCCATTCTCGGCAGCGAACGTGTGGACCGGGTCGCCATCTCGGCGCCGACCATGCGGGCTTTCCTGGATTCGCTGGCGACGCGGCTCGACGAGGCGCGCGATATTTCACGCTACCTGACCGGCCTTCTGGTCTTCCTCGGCCTGCTCGGCACGTTCTGGGGCTTGATCGAGACGGTCGGCTCGGTCGGCACCATCATCAACGGCTTGAAGATCGGCGGCGATGCCGATTCGGTCTTTGATGCGCTCAAGGAGGGGCTGGCGGCGCCGCTCGGCGGCATGGGCATTTCGTTTTCGTCATCGCTGTTCGGTCTTGCCGGCTCATTGATCCTTGGCTTTCTCGATCTACAGACGAGCCAGGCGCAGAACCGCTTCTACACCAACATTGAGGATTGGCTCGCCACCACCGTGCAGGATCTCGGCGTCGGCGGTGCGCTGACGGGCGCGGCGCTTCCGGTCGGAATTCTCGACGCCGTCGAGCGGCTGCGCTCGTCCATCGGCGAAACCGGAACCAACAAGGCGACGACCGCTGCCATGGCGAACCTCGCCGAAGCGATTCAGGGCCTCGTCCATCACATGCGCGCGGAGCAGCAGATGATCCGCGATTGGGCGGAGGAACAGGCCAAGCTCAACAACGATCTGCGGCGATTCATGGAACGCGCGGCGCGCGAATCCGTCGAGCGATAACGAACAGGTACCGAGCAGGCTCTCATGGCGCTCACCCGCAGCCGTCGCGAAGGCATGAATTACTGGCCGGGATTCGTCGATGCGCTGTCGACGCTGATCCTGTCGGTCATCTTCCTGCTTACGGTATTCATGGTCGCGCAGTTCGTCCTGTCGCAGCAGGTGGCGGGCAAGGACACTGCGCTGTCCCGGCTCAACGCCCAGATTTCGCGCCTGAGTCAGCTCTTGTCCCTGGAGCAGACCGGCAAAGCGAGCCTCCAGGACGAAGTCGCGCAATTGCGCGCCTCGCTCTCCGCCGCCGAGGGCGAGCGCGACAAGCTGCGCGGCGAAGCCGCGACCGCGAGCCAGAATACCGGTCCCGGCCCGGGCGCCGCTGATAAGCTCAACTCGCAGCTCGATCTGGAGAAGGAAGCGACGGCGCGCGCCGTGGCGCAGATCGAAAACCTCAACCAGCAGATCGGCGCGTTGCGCAAGCAGATGGCCGCGCTCGAGGATGCGCTGGGCGCCTCCGAGCAAAAAGACAAGGATGCCCAGCTTCGCATCGCCGATCTCGGCCAGCGCTTGAATGTCGCGCTTGCCCAACGGGTGCAGGAACTATCGCGCTATCGCTCGGATTTTTTCGGCAAGCTGCGTGAAATCCTCGGCAACCGTCCCGACATCCGCGTGGTCGGCGACCGCTTCGTGTTCCAGTCCGAGGTCTTCTTCGACAGCGGCCAGGCGACGCTGCGGCCGGAAGGCCGCGCCGAACTCGATCAGCTTGCCAGCGCCTTGCTCGATCTCGAAAAGCAGATTCCCTCGGAGATCAACTGGGTGCTGCGCGTGGATGGCCACACCGATACGCGGCCGGTCTCGCCGACCTCACCGTTCAAATCCAACTGGGAGCTGTCCGCCGCGCGCGCGATTTCGGTCGTGCAGTATCTGATCAGCAAGGGCGTATCGCCGCAGCGTCTTGTTGCGGCCGGCTTCGGCGAATTCCAGCCGATCGATCCCGGCACCACCGAGGAGGCCTTCAGCCGGAATCGCCGCATCGAGCTCAAGCTGACGGAGCGGTGATGAGCCGTAGCCCGGACGCAGCGAAGCGAAATCCGGGAGAAAATTCCTCCACTCCATCCGCGCATTCCGCCTCGCTTCAGGCGGGCTATGGTTTACGCCCCTACGAAACAAGCGACGAGGACGCCTCGATCGCCCTCTGGCTGAGGACTTGGCAGGCGACTTACCCTGAGCTCGATTTTGCCGTGCGGCTCGACTGGTGGCGCCAGCGCTGGCGCAGCGAACTTTTGCCCGCAGCCGCGGTGGTGGTCGCGGAATCAGGCGGCGCTATGGTCGGCTTCGTCACCGTCGATCCGCGCACGCTCTACCTCGATCAGATCGTGGTGGCGCCGGAGCATTGGGGCGCGGGCGTCGGCGTGGCTTTGATCGCCGAAGCCAAGCGCATTTCGCCGCGGGGCCTCGACCTCGACGTCAATACCGACAACGCGCGCGCGCTCGGCTTCTACGCCAAGCAGGGCTTTGTCGTCACCGGCGCCGGCAGCAATCCGATCTCCGGCAAGCCGGTTCATCGCCTGAGCTGGCGGCCGCAAACGGCGTGACGGCGTCGTCAGCCCGTCACCGACCGGATGGTCCAGAAGTCGCTCGCCAGATGCGCGTTGAGCAGATACTCGAACGGCATCATGCAATAGCCTCTCAGGCCCCAACTGGTTCCCCATGAGTTACGGATGATGAAGAATCGCTTCGTGGTGTCGTAGCCGACGGCGACGACGCAGTGGCCGCCCACGACCTTCTCTCCGGATTTCGGCATCGGCACGATTCCGGTGTCGGCAACCGCCTGGCTTTCGAAGCTCTCGTAGACGGTGAAGCCGAACACGAACGGATAGCCGTCGGCGAGGCAGCCTTGCATCTGCGTGAGGTCCTGCGTGACGCGGGAATAAGTCGACACCAGATCAAGCTTGGCGTCGCTATAGGCTTTGGCCGGCGGCTTTTGCGTGAACTTTTTGATGTTGTAGGGCCAATCCGTTTCCGGCGGCGCGCCGATGGTCGCCACCGATTTGATGCCGTCGCGGATCTGGGCGCCGCTGCCCTGGTTGACCGTGCCCTCCATCACGCGTTCGTTGTAGTAGATGAAGAGGCGGGACGGAACGAACGCCTTCTTGCCGAGCTTGCGCTGGTCGAATTCGATGGCGCCGGCAATGCCGTTCCCAGTGCAGGAGCCGAGTTGTCCTTGATCGTAGATCGGCGGGCACTCCGGCCGCAGATCGACCGACGGCGGCAGCCCTTGGGGAAAGCGATTGAGCGGCGCGCCGTAAACGAAGTCGCGCGCATCCGGCAAATCGCGCACCCAGCCATAGCCGCCGTGCTCCGAGGCCCGTCGAACCCTGAGCTTCGCCAGCGGCTCGGCGGCAGCCGCCGGACGCGGCGATCTTTTCGTCGGCACGCTGTGTCTCCTGCCCTTCTTCGCCATGGCTTGCGCTCCTGCGTTGATGCTTGCATCGATGACGGCCCACGTCGCGATGACGCTCGCGGCCGTGGTGAAGGCGCCGTATTTCGCATAAATCTCGCCCGCTTGTTTTTTCGCCGCCTCGATGTCGTTCGAGGGATTTGGGATTTGCGGATCGGAGGCGTTCCGGATCGCGTACCACTTGATCCCGGGGATATCGCCCATGACTTCGCCGCCCATGGCGTCGCCGACCATGGCGTCGCCCATGTCGCAGGCGCAGGCGCCGGAGCCCTGAAGATGATAGTGGTCGGTCGAATCGTCGAAGCCGAAAAAGTCGGTCGTGACGATCGTGTCGTCGGCCGCCGACCAGATCTTCGGCACCGCACGGGCGCCCTCGATCCGCGCGGCATTCACCTTGGTCAAATCCGGCGTGATCGCAGCGAGCGCGCCGCTCGGCAGCTGCGACGTCGCGTAGGAATTATTGCGCCATGGTTCGTTCTTGAACTGCGTCACGCAATCGAATCGCGCCCGGCTCGCGATGATGACGTCGCCGAGCGCGACATCGCTGCCGATGCCGCCGCCGGTGCCCGTGGTGATGAAGAGCTTCGGCTTGATGGTCGTCGCAAGCTCGACCATCAGCTTTCGCACCGGCACCGCCGGGCCGTCGTAATCGAGATGCAATCCCGACTTGAACAGCAGCACTCGCGCGCTGCCGATGCGGCAAGGAAAATAAAGGCCAAGGCTGTGATAATAGCGCGCCATCTCCTTCGATTTGTCGTTGAACGGCGCGCGGCTACCCGTCACCAGCGGAATGTAGCTCGCGATGCCGTGCCGATAGTCGTACCAGCGCGACGGCAGATAATTGGGCGTCAGCAACGCCGCGAGCGCCGCGGCTTCGGCGGCGGTCCAAGTCACGACAACGGCGTCATAGCCGCGAAACCTGGTCAGGGAATCGGTTTCGGAAGGCGCGGGCGACAGCGGCACGGCGACCGGCCGCGCGTGCTCCGGCCATGGAACTGCACTCGGGAGCCGTCCCGTCGAACTGTAGAACGCCGCTTCGAGGCCGGCAGCCATGAACCGCGGCTGCGGATGCTCAGGGTCGTAGTTGAGGATAATGTCCTCAACGTCCACGCGTCTGGCCATGAACGCCCCCACGCGACAAAAGGCGCGAGCACACCGAACGCAACCACTCTATTCCACTCTACCTCAGATTGCAACTGGCTATCGATACCCGCTCAAGGGCAATAGCCCTATTGCAATCAGACCGACAGGATGACAAGCGCGCGACGGCATCCGTGAACGCCGGCCGTGCATTCATTTTTCAGGCGCCTTGGAATTGCAGCTTGGCCAAGCGCGCGTAGAGGCCGTCGCGGGCAATGAGGGACTGATGGGTGCCTTCCTCGACGATGCGCCCCTCCTCGATCACCAAAATCCGGTCACATGAAAGGACCGTCGACAGCCGGTGGGCGATGACGATCGTCGTGCGTGTGCGCATCAGGTCGGCCAGCGCCGCCGCGACCTGAGTTTCGCTCTCGGCGTCGAGCGAGGATGTCGCTTCATCGAGCAGAAGTAGCGCTGCGTCGCGCAGGATGGCGCGCGCAATGGCGATGCGCTGACGCTGGCCGCCCGACAGCGTCACGCCACGCTCGCCGACCTGGGTATCGAAGCCTTGCGGCATCGCCGCTATGAAAACGCCCGCATGCGCGAGTTCGGCAGCACGCGCCACATCGGCATCGCTCGCCTGCGGCCTGCCGAAGCGAATGTTTTCGCGCACCGTAGTCGCGAACATCACGCTGTCCTGCGGCACCAACGCGATACGCCCGCGCAACGCTGCCGGATCCAAATCTGGGAGCCGCACCCCGTCGAACGTGATGCTTCCGGCCCCCGGATCGTAAAAGCGCAGCAACAAATGGAAAATCGTGCTCTTGCCGGCGCCCGACGGGCCGACGATCGCCACTCTCTCGCCTTGCCGTACGCGAAGCGAAACGCCGTTGAGCGCCGAGATGCTGGGTCGTGTCGGATAGGAAAAGCGCACATCGTCAAAGGCGACCTCGCCGCGCGCCGGCGACGGCAGCGTCGCAGGCCGCGGCGGGGATTCAATTGCCGGCCTGATGGCGAGTAGCTCGAACAGCCGTTCCGCCGCGCCCGAGGCCGCCGCAATCTCGCCGCCGATCTCCGAAAGTGAGCCGAGCGCTCCCGCGGCGAACACCGCGTAGAGAATGAATTGCCCGAGCCGGCCCGGCGTGATCTTTGACGCGAGCACGTCTTGCGCACCGATCCACAGAACAACGACCACGCTCGCAGAAACGAGAAATATCGCGAAAGCGGTGAGGATCGCGCGGGCGCGAATTGAATCGCGCGCTGCCTCGAAGGCGCGTTCGACGGCAGCGCGGAACCGCGCGATGCCGAGGCGCTCGTTGGTGAAGGCCTGGAGAACGCGGATCGCCCCGATCAGTTCGGCCGCGTAAGCCGAGGCATCGGCCAGCGTGTCCTGCGCGAAGCGCGAGCGGCGGCGCACCGCCCGGCCGAACGCATAGAGCGGCAGCACGATCACCGGGATCGCCAAAAGCACGAAGGCGGAGAGCCGCGGACTGGTCACCACCATCATCGCGGTGGCGCCGACGAACAGCACCAGATTGCGCAACGCGACAGAGACCGACGCGCCAACCGCGGCCTTGATCTGCGTGGTGTCGGCAGTGAGCCGCGAGATCACTTCGCCGGTCTTGGCCTCGTCGAAAAATACGGCCGAAAGTTGCGTCACGTGCGCGAATACATCGCCGCGCAGGTCGGCCACGATGCGCTCGCCGAGCGTGGTCACTAGGTAGTAGCGCGCCGCGCTCGCGAACGCCAAAACAGCCGCAACGCCGATCATCACCAGAAAGTAGCTGTCGATGAGCGCCAGGCCGCGCGCCGTGAAGCCGAAATCGATCATGCGCCGCACCGCGACGGGCACGATCAGCGTCGTCAGCGCGGCAAGGATCAGCGCGCCGAAGGCGGCGAGCGCCCGCCAGCGGTAGCGTTTGACGTAAGGAATAAGCGAAGCGAGCGGCCGCAGATTGACCTTGCGCTTTGCAGCCGCAGGTTCAGGCCCGCTTGATGGCGCGGGCGGTTCCGGGACTGCAGCCGGCGGCGGTATTACTGGCGCGCGCGTGGCTTCCTTATCGGTCGTGAAGTTCATACGCCACAATGCCTTTTTGCCCGGTTCGGGCGCCGCGGTGGCCGGACAATGCCCCGCGCGCGGGCGACTGGCAACGTGGGACCGAGCCACAGCCGCGGCTTGTTTCCTGGGGGCCGGCGCGGTATAGAGCCGCCCAATTTCCCGATAAACGCAAGCGCCAAACCGACGCGGCAGAGCCCGGAATTCAAGCCATGAAGCCCGACACACATCCCGACTACCACACCATCAAAGTCGTCATGACCGACGGCACCGAGTTCACCACCCGCACCACCTGGGGCAAGCCGGGCGATACGTTGCATCTCGATATCGATCCCAAATCGCACCCGGCCTGGACCGGCGGCCAGCAGCAATTGGTCGATCGCGGCGGCCGTCTGTCGCGCTTCAATAAGAAGTTCGAGGGCTTCCTTAAGAAGTAGCCGCCGGCGGCGGTAACCGCGACAACAGGCGACATGAGCAATCCCGATGACAGTCTTCAAGGTCGGGAAAGCCACCGTCACGCGCATCGAGGAAACCTACCTCGCGATCTATCGGCCGGGTGATATTTTTCCCGAATTGACCGATGCCCGGCTCGCCGAACACAGCCATTGGCTGGCGCCGCATCACTACGATCCCGAGACGCGAAAGCTCAAGCTCAGCGTCCATAGCTGGCTGCTGCAGATCGACGGCCGCAAGATCCTGATCGATGCCTGCTGCGGCAATCAAAAGTCGCGCCCGCAGCGGCCGTTCTGGAACATGCTCGACACGCCGTGGCTCGACCGGCTCGCAGCCGCCGGCGCCCGCCCCGACGAAATCGACATGGTGATGTGCACTCATCTGCATCACGATCACCTGGGCTGGAACACGCAATTGAAGGACGGCCGTTGGCAGCCGACCTTCCCCAACGCGCGCTACGTGTTCTCGAAGCTCGATTTCGATTACTTCCGGAAGATCGACGTCGATCCGGCGACGGCGCCCGCCGAGTTCGGCACTTTTCGCGAATGCGTGCTGCCGGTCGTCGAGGCCGGCCGCGCCGATCTCGTCACCGGACCGCATCGTCTCAACGAGTTTATCGAGATCGTGGCGGCGCCCGGCCACTCACCGGGCCATTTCGTTTTCAAGCTCGAGAGCGGCGGCGATCGCGCGATGCTGACCGGCGATGTCTTTCACCACCTGCTGCAGGTGTTTTATCCGGACTGGAACTTTCCGAAGAACTCCAATGCCGACGACGCGCGGGCGAGCCGCCGCCGCTTGTTCGAGGATTGCGCTTCGAGCGACACACTGATTTTTCCCGGGCACGTCGGCGCGCCGTTTGCCGGCCGCATCGAGAAAGTCGGGTCGTCGTTCCGTCCGCGCTTTTAGATCAGCCCAGATCGGATTCGAACGCGGCCTTGAGCAGGCCCCATTGCCGCTCGACCGGATTGCCGATGGCCATCTTGAGGGGCACAGCGGCATGCATCGTCGCATCGAGACGGCGCACCTCGGCCTGAAGCTTGGTCGAGCGCGCGATCAGCTCCTGAAGCTTTGCCGGCAAAAGCAGCAGCGATTTGGCATCGCCCGGTTCGCAAGAGGCGAGCCTCACCTTGCTTTTTTCCTTGCTGGCCTGAGCGAGCGTCATCTCGCCTTCCTTGACGGCCCGGTGCAGCAGCAGCCAGGAGGCAAGCTGCATCAGCCGTGTGGTCAGCCGCATGCTTTCGGTCGCGTAAACCAGCGCGGCGCTGCGCTCGAGTTTTTTGGATTCCTGCCGGCCCGCACCGTCGAGATAGCTCGCCGTTTCTTCTACGAGCGCCATGCCGTCGCGGAAAAGCGTCGCGAACACTTGGGAACTCGCCAGCCGCTCGCTGAAAGATACAGCGACGGTTTCGATCGAACGCTTCTCGGACATTTACGCCTCACACCGGCGGCAGCATCGCTCGCCACGGGCCGTGAGTCCAGCGCCAGAAGCGGCAAAGCCGCGTCATAGTTGCCGGCCGAATGTCTTAACGCGCCGAGCGGAGAACAAGGCCGCAATCAGGGATGGAGACAAAAAAGAGCCGCCGTTGCCGGCGGCTCAAGGTGATAACAGGGAGGCGTCAAACAGAGTGGACAGGAGCCACTCAATGTCCAAAAAGATGGACAATGCTGTAATGAAGGAGAAAGCTTAACAAAAGGTTAACAATTCGCAGAAAGTCGCCGGATTTTTCAACGGCATTTCTTGACGTTTCGAGCAGCCGCAGCGTCAGATCGGGACCGACCGAACTACTTTTTGAAAAAAACGTCGGCCGCCGATTTGGAGGCGCGCTTTCTGGCTGCTTCGGCTTCGAGCCGCGCGATTTCCTCTTTGAGGAGCGCAATGCGCTCGGCGAGTTCTCCGATCGATAGCAGCGACAGCTCTTGCCCCATCTCGTGGGTGATCTTCTTTTTTGGCAGTTCGTCCGGATCGATCGCAGGCATCTCTTGCTCCCATGATGGCGGACTCTCTCGGCGGCCGACCGTCACGCTGCGACAGAACCGCTATCAACCAAAGTATCATTGACAATCAATGTCTTGAAACCGGCTACTGGCAGAACGTGAGGTCCGCTCGTCTGCTTGCCCATGTCGAGGGCGAACCCGGAGTGATGTTCGCTGGTAGATCAAGGAGAAAGCAGGAATTGCCAGCCGAAATGGTTGGCAAAATCACAAAGACAGGGGCGAACCTGTTCGGAGGGGACGACGCCAACTCACCTGTAAGGAGGATGACATAATGTCACAGAACATTCGCGATGGGCGTCAATTTGCCCACGATCTTTTTTCGCGCCGGAACCTGCTGAAGACCAGCGCCGGACTCGCGGGCGGAATACTGCTGCCGCAGTCGTTCACCGTGCCGGTCCTTGCCGACGACAAGCCTGCGATGGGCACTTGGCCCGCCGGTTCCCAGGGAAGCTCAGTCACCATCGGAGCCACCGTACCGCGCACCGGTGCTTATGCGGTACAGGGAGAGGACGAGTTCAAAGGCATGGAGCTCGCCGTCGAGCACATCAACAGCGGACACGAACTGATCAAGAAGATCGCGCCCAAGGCAAGCAAGGGCGTGCTTGGGAAGGAAGTGAAGCTCGTGGTCGCGGATTCCGGCGCAAAGCCAAACGACGCGGTGCAGGAGCAACAAACCTTTATCAACCAAAACAAAATCGTCGCCATGACCGGGTCGACTTCGTCGGCAGTCGCCGTGGCGCTCAACAAGTTCGCCGAGCGCGAGAAGATCCTCTATCTCGTGGCAATTTCCGGCTCGAATGACACCACGGGCAAGGACTGCGCGCGCTATTCGTTCCGCCAGTGCTTTTACGGCGAAACCGCGGCGAACGCGATTGGTCCGGTGCTGCTGAAAACCTACGGCAAGGGCAAGAAGGCGGCGTTCATGACGCCGGACTATACCTACGGTCACACCGTCACCAAGTCCGTGAACGACTATCTGACGGCAAACGGCGGCTGGACGATGGTGACCAACCAGATCTCGCCGCTCGGCACACAGGACTTCAGCCAGTATCTCACCAACATCGCCAACTCCGGCGCCGAGTTCATCATCAACGTCAATTGGGGCCGCGACGCCGTGCTGTCGATCCAACAGGCCAAGCAGTTCGGCCTGACGCCGAAGATGAAGATGGTGATCCCGTACCAGATCCCGTTCCTCGCCAAGGAAGTCGGGCCGGAATTGACCGAAGGTGTTTATGCGGCCACTGACTTCTGGTGGACCCTGGAGGACAAGTACCCGCTGGCGAAGATGTTCGTCGAAGCCTTCGACAAGAAATATGGCTACAAGCCCGAATGGGGCGCGAACAATGCCTACATGCAGTTTGCCATCTGGGCGCGCATGGTCTCCGAAGCCGGCAGCTTCTATCCACCCGATGTCATCAAGCAGTACGAGAAGGGCGAGACCTTCCCGTCCACCGTGGGTGACGTGCACTTCCGGCCCGAAGACCACCAGCTTGTCCGCCCCGTCGTCATCGTTCGCGGCAAAGCGCCGAAGGACATGAAGAACAAGGAGGACTACTGGGAGGTCACCGAGGTGGTTCCCGGCGCGCCACTGATGCAGAAGCCCGACGCGTTCGGCTGCAAGCTTGGCGACTACGCCTGATCACATCCACCCGAGGCCTGCGCCGCTTCGTCGAAGCGGCGCGGACCTCAGTTACGCCGTGACGCGAGCGCGGCGCGGCGGCCCGCCGCGCCACGTCTGTCTTGGACGTTTGCACGCCCGACGCCCTGCCGTTAAGGCTTCACCAGAAACGGACCTGCGGAAGAGCGCGTGATCAACTGGGCAAACTTCATATCACAATGCTTCAACGGCCTGGTGCTCGGCGCACTGCTTGCGCTGATCTCATCCGGCCTGACCATCATTTATGGGACGCTGGGTGTGCTCAATCTCGCACACGGTGCCATGTTCATGCTCGGTGGCTACGCCGGCTGGGTGGCGTACACCTATACAGGCTCCTTCATCGTGGCGGTCATCGCTGGCTCGCTGTTCGTCATGCTGGTCGGAATTGTGATGGAGCGGGTCGTGATCCGCTCATTTTACAATCGGCCCTACGAGGATCAGTTGCTTGTGACTTTCGGGCTCGGCATCGTCTTTGTCGAAGCAGTCCGCTTTTTCTTCGGCAGCCTGTCAAAAATGGTGCCGCCGCCCGCACCGCTGGTCGGCATCACGCCGATTGGGTTCATGCTCTACCCGACCTATCGCCTGGCGCTGCTCGGCATCGTTGCCGGCGCGCTCCTGGCGCTCTACGTCGTGCTTTACCGCACACGCATCGGCATGATTGTACGCGCAGGCATCGAGGACTCCGCCATGGTCGATGCGCTTGGCATCGACGTCTACAAGGTCTTCATGCTGGTGTTCGGCATTGGCGCGATGGCGGCGGGCTTTGCCGGCATCGTCAATGCGCCGGTGGTGTCGATCGCCCCCGACGTCGGCGAGGCAATCCTGGTGCAGACCTTCGTCGTGGTCGTCATCGGCGGCGTCGGTTCGTTCCTCGGCGCCGTGCTCGGCGGTTTGATCGCGGGTGAGATCATCAGCATCACCTCCATGTTCAACCCCGCCTATTCCTACGTCATGCTTTTCGCGGCGATGACGCTGGTGCTGGTGCTGCGTCCGTACGGATTGCTCGGCACTGCTGGCCGCGAATGAGCGCGCCGATCAAATGTTCAGGCAACGATCTTTAATTGTCGAGGCGTTGACGGCGGCCGGATTGATTGCCGCACCGTTCATCCTGCCGCGCCTCGGATTCACGCCGACCACCGTCAACCGTATCCTGGTTTGGGGCCTGTTCGGCATCGGCTTCGACATCCTGTTTGGCTTCACCGGACTGCTCTCGTTCGGCCAGGCGGCTTTTTTCGGTACCGGAGGCATGATCGCCGCCTATTTGTTGACGATCGTCAACTTCCCCTATGTCATCACGTCATTGTTCATTGGCATGATCGCTGCGGCGGCGATCGGTTATCTCGTCGGACTCGTCGCCCTTCGCCGCACCGGCATCTACTTCGCCATGATCACAGTGGCGATCGGCGAGGTATTTTTCTTCGTGGAATTCAATCCGCTCTCGGCCTTCACCGGCGGCGAGAACGGTCTTCCAGGCGTACCGACGCCGAGCCTTTATCTCGGCTTCACCACCATCAACTTCGACACCGACTGGACGCTCTATTGCTTTCTGGCATTCTGGTACTTTGTCGGGATCGCAATCGCGCTGCGGATCGTGCGCTCGCCGGTTGGCGCCATCCTGAACGCAATCCGCGATAATCCGCTACGGGCGGCCGCTGTCGGCCACGCCATCCATAGCTACAAGCTCACGGCCTTTGTCATCGCCGCTGCCTATGCGGGCTTTGCCGGCGGACTGCTCGGTATCATGCAGGGCTTCATGCCGCCCGACGCGTTCATGTTCGACACCTCCGGACAGCTCGTCATGCAAACCGCCATCGGCGGCGCCGGCACGCTGTTCGGGCCGCTCGTCGGCGCTACTGTCTGGCTCTATCTCAGTGACTTCTTCCAGACGACCCTGCATCTCGGCGCTACTTGGAAGCTGGTGCTGGGCCTCGTCTTCGTGCTGCTGGTTTGCTTCCTGCGCCGCGGAATCGTGGGCGGGCTTGTGGACCTGGCCAATCTCGTCACGAAACCAAAGCGGGAATCCGCCGAGTCTGATCCGACAACCACGATGCCGAGCGCAGCAGCAGCCGAAAGCCCGGCTCCGTCCGGCGCTTTTGTCGATCCGAACTCCTGCAGCAGCAGCGACATTGTCCTACAGGCCCAGGGCCTCACCAAGCATTATGGCGGCCTGGTCGCCAACGACAGCATCGATTTTTCCGTGCTGCGCGGCGAGCGCCGTGGCATCATCGGTCCAAACGGCGCCGGCAAGAGCACGTTCTTCAAGATGCTCACCTGCGAAGTACCGCCGACCTCGGGCCGCATCATCTTCGAGGGTCGCGACATTACCGGCCTTGGCGTGACCAGGGTTTGCCAGCTTGGCCTGACCAAGAGTTACCAGGTCAATCAATTGTTCACCGGCCTCAGCGTTCGCGACAATGTTACGATCGCTGCGCTTGCGGAAAAGCGAGGCCCGTTTCGGCTTGATTTCCTGCGCCATACGGCCAATGTCGGCGGGCTCAACGAGCGGGTGGCGCAAACGCTCGCACTGGTGCATCTCAGCAATCGCGCCGATATACGGGTCTCCGATCTGGCGTACGGTGAAAAACGCCGGCTCGAAATCGGCCTGGCTTTGGCGACCAATCCAAGCCTCGTGCTGCTCGACGAACCGCTTGCCGGCATGAGCCCGCAAGAGCGGGCCGAGACGGTGCAACTGCTCAAATCCGTCGGCCGCGGACGCACCATGGTCGTCATAGATCACGACATGGACGCCATCTTCGAATTGGCCGAGCGCATCACGGTGCTGCACGAGGGGCGCGTGCTGACCGAAGGCGCGCCGAAAGAAATCAAGCAGAACGCCCAAGTCCAGGAAGCCTATCTCGGCGGAGTGGTTGCGGCATGAGCCTGCTCGAGGTCCAATCGCTCAACAGCTATTACGGCGACTCGCACATCCTGTTCGACGTCGCATTGCGCGTCGAAGCGCACGAGGTGGTGGCGCTGCTCGGTCGCAACGGCGCGGGCAAAAGCACGACGTTGAAAAGCCTTATGGGGCTCGTGCCCCCTCGATCGGGCGCCGTCATTTTCGATGGCGAGAATTTGGCCGGCAAGCCAGCTCACGCCGTGGCCCGCGCCGGCATGCAATTGGTGCCGGAGGAACGACGCATCTTCGGCAGTCTTAATGTCGAGGAGAATCTCGTACTGGCAAGCCTCACCGCGCCGAACGCCTGGGCGCTTGATCGCGTCTACGAGATTTTTCCGCGGCTTGCCGAGCGCCGGCGAAGCCGCGGCACCGATTTATCGGGCGGCGAGCAGCAGATGCTGGCGATCGCGCGCGCGCTGATCCGCGATCCCAAGCTCATCCTGCTCGACGAACCCTTCGAGGGACTGGCGCCGGTCATCGTGCGCGACCTGATGGCGGTTTGCCGCAAACTGGTGGATGCCGGCCAGACCATCGTTCTGGTCGAGCAGAATCTTGCAGCGACCCTGGCCTTGGCGCACCGCGCCTATGTCATCAACAACGGCCATATCGTGCATGAGGGGCCGGCTGCCGAGATCAGGGCCCGGCCGGAAGTCCTGCAGCGATATCTCGGCGTTTGAACCGCCGTATCCTGCCCAGCTTGCATGTACCGCAAAGCATTCCGTCGGCAGGCGCACGCCAGCCGCCAACACGGTCGCCCGTCCTGACCCCTTGAAACAAAAGGGGAATATCCTTGCTCTCACGGGCCGCAGCCTTTACTAGATATTGCCGTGAGGCGGCCGTTCGGGCTGGGAGCGGTACCGGTGATGCAGCGAGCCGCGATTTTGGCGCAAAATCAGGGCGCTATGGTTTCGGGGGACTTGTGAGCGTGGTGGCGCGATCCGCGCCGGCTGCCGGCCTCGGAGGTCATCTCTTGGCAATTTCGCGCGCCGCAGCGTTTCGCGCCTGCTTCCTCCGCGCGGCCTTGGCATCAGTCCTTGCAATTTGCGCCGGACTTTCGGCCGCGCACGCTGTCGAGGCCGTCAATGTGCGCACCGACGCGGCGGCCATCGACCTTACCGAAGCCGTCGACTTTCAGCACACCGAAGGCGATCGCATCCAGGTTTCGACCGCCGCGGGTCCCGACGGCATCATTCGCCGCATCGAGGTGCACGCCCGAGAGACCGGAAAGAATTGGGCGGTATTTGCGCTCGCCAATAACGGCGACGACCAGTTCGATCGCCTGATCGTCGTGCCGCATTATCGCATGGTCGGCTCCGGCCTGATCTGGCCCGACCTCGGACAGTCGCGCATTGTTTACATCACGCCGTCGTCGGGCGATCCGCCGGAGCGGGTCGATAATCCCAATGCCGATGTGTTCCGCATCACGCTCGATCCCGGTACGGTCATCACTTTCGTGGCCGAACTGCGCACCGACAACCTGCCGCAGCTCTATTTGTGGGAGCCGGACGCTTACAAGGACAAGCTCAATTCGCTGACGCTCTATCAGGGCATCGTCATCGGCATTGCCGGCCTGCTGGCGCTGTTCCTCACCATCCTGTTCGTGGTCAAAGGCAGCGTCATGTTTCCGGCGGCCGCGGCACTCGGCTGGGCCGTCCTTATCTATATCGGCATCGACTTCGGCTTCTGGGGCAAAGTGTTCGATATGTCCTCGGAAGCCGAGCGCATCTGGCGCGCCTCGGGCGAGGCAATCCTCGCCGCCACGCTTCTGGTGTTTCTGTTCGCCTATCTCAACCTCAACCGCTGGCACGTGCGTTACGCGCACATCACCGTCGGCTGGCTGGCTTTTCTCGGCGCCCTGGTGGCCGTCGCGCTGTTTGCGCCGCCGATCGCCTCGGGCATCGCCCGCGTTTCACTGTTTCTCGTCGCCGTGCTTGGCTTCGGTCTTGTCGTCTATCTCTCGACCCACGGCTACGACCGCGCCGTGATGCTGATCCCGACCTGGCTCCTGCTGGTGGTTTGGGTATGCGGCGCGGCGCTGACGGTCTTGGGCTTTGTCACCAACGATATCGTCGGCCCCGCGCTCTTGGGCGGCCTCGTGCTCATCGTCATGCTGATCGGGTTCACGGTGATGCAGCACGCCTTCGCGGGTGGCATCACCCAAGGCATCGTCACCGATGTCGAGCGCCGCGCTCTGGCGCTCACCGGGGCCGGCGACATGATCTGGGACTGGGACGTGCCGGCGGATCGCGTGTTTACCAGCGCCGAGACGGAAGCGGCGCTCGGGCTCAAGCATGGAACGCTCGACGGGCCGGCGGCGACGTGGCTCGAGGTGCTGCATCCGCTCGACCGGGACCGGTTCCGCGCCACGCTCGACGGCGTTCTCGAACAACGGCGCGGACGCGTCGCGCAGGATTTTCGCATGCGCACTGCCGACGGCCATTATCTATGGTTCGCGCTGCGGGCACGGCCGGTGGTCGGCTCGGATGGCGAGGTGATCCGTCTCGTCGGCACGCTGACCGATGTCACCGAGTTCAAGACCGCCGAGGAGCGCCTCCTGCACGACGCCGTGCACGACAATCTCACCGGCCTGCCCAACCGCGAATTGTTCCTCGATCGTCTCGAAGCCGTACTCAATTTCGCCAGGAGCGACACCGCGATGCGGCCGGCCGTGATGGTCGTCGATCTTGACCGCTTCAAGCAGGTCAATGACTCGGTCGGCATGGCGGTCGGCGACTCGATCCTGCTGACCTTGGCACGGCGGCTCGGCCGGGTGATCAAGCCGCAGGACACGCTGGCGCGGCTTGCCGGCGACCAGTTCGGCCTGATCCTGCTTTCCGAGCGCGACCCGACGCGCGTGAGCGCGATCGCACAAACGCTGCGCCGCACGCTGCGCGCACCGATCACCTTCAACGATCGCGAAATCTTCGTGACCGGCTCGATCGGATTGAAGCTCGGCGAAGAGGAAGCGCAGCGCGGCGAGGAGGTGCTCAAGGACGCCGAGCTCGCCATGTATCATGCCAAGCGCGGCGGCGGCGATCGTATCGAGGTCTTCAAGGCCGCGATGCGCGCGCGCAAGACCGACCGGTTGACGCTCGAGTCCGACCTGCGCCGCGCCATCGAGCGCGAAGAGATTGCGATCCTTTATCAGCCGATCGTGCGGCTCGAGGACCGCGCCGTCGCCGGTTTTGAGGCCCTGGCGCGCTGGAACCACCCCAAGCTCGGCCGCATGTCGCCCGCTGAATTCATCACCATCGCCGAGGAAACCGGACTGATCGTCGAGCTCGGCCTGTTCGTGCTGGAGCGGACGGCACGGCAGCTCAGCACATGGCAGCGCACGATTCGCCAGCGCAGCCCGCTGTTTGCCAGCGTCAACGTCTCCTCGCGGCAATTGCTGCGCCACGATCTCATCCAGGATCTGCGCAGCGTGCTGTCGCGCTCATCTCTCGCGCGCGGCTCGCTCAAGCTGGAGCTCACCGAATCCGTGGTGATGGAAAATCCGGAGCACGCCGCGCAGATGCTGCAGCGGATTCGCGAGCTCGGCGCCGGTCTCGCGCTCGATGACTTCGGCACCGGCTACTCCTCGCTGTCCTATTTGCAGCGATTTCCGTTCGACACCATCAAGATCGACCAGTCGTTCGTGCGCACGACGACGAAGGGCACGCGTCCGGTCATCCTGCGCTCGATCATCGCGCTTGCTCACGATCTCGGGATGGACGTCGTGGCCGAGGGCGCGGAATCGGATTCCGATGCGGTAGAGCTCTCTCAACTCGGCTGCGAATACGCGCAGGGCTTCGTGTTCGGCGCCCCGATGACTGCCGAAAAGGCCAAGGACCTGCTGCAGCCCGACAAGACTATGGAATTGGCAAGGTAGTAACAGGAATCAGGTATCAGCAATCAGGGATCAGCGCAGACGATCAATCCTGATCCCTGATTGCTGATATCTGATTGCTGATACCTGATTCCTGTCACGCGTGCCCGGCTTCGCTTGACAGCATGCCGAGGTCGATGCCGATCTTCTTCAGCGCCTTCTCGTATTTGCCGTCGATATCCGCGCCGAAGATGAGCTCCGGATCGGCAGCGCAATGCAGCCAGCCGTTGCCCTGAATTTCGTTTTCGAGCTGGCCGGGCGCCCAGCCGGCATAACCGAGCGCGAGGATGGCGCTGGCCGGCCCGTCGCCACGCGCAATCGCCTTGAGGATATCGATGGTCGCGGTCAGGCAGATGCCGTCGTCGATCGGCAGCGTCGAGTTCTCAATGTAGAAGTCGGCGCTATGGAGGACGAAGCCGCGCTCGGTCTCGACCGGACCGCCGCGCATGACCTTAACGCCGTCGGCACGCCGTGGCAGCTCGATGCGCTCCGCCGCCGGCAGCACATCGAGCTTCACCAGGAGATCGGAGAAATTGATGTTCGGCGCCGGATGGTTGACGACGATGCCCATGGCGCCCTCGGACGAATGGGCGCAGAGATAGATCAGCGAGCGCGCAAACCGCTCGTCCATCATGGCAGGCATCGCAATCAGCATCTGGCCGTCGAGATAGCCGCGCGCCCGACGCTGTCCGGATGAGCCCTTTGCCAACTTCATGGTTGATAAGGTTAGCCGATCGACCCGCTTTTGAAAACGAATGAGCGTGGGAAAAGTTCACGATATTCCCTCAAGGCCTGATTCCCGTTTACGTCCCCGCCGCGATTTCACGCTGTTTGGCTCACATCCCATCAATCCATCGGCGGTCACAATCATGTCAGTAGCGCGTGGGCGCGCTTGGCCCTAGACAGCCGTCATGCACCTTGCAGCCGTGCGGCCGCTGACCGCCGCGATTGTCGCCCTCATCTGCCTCTCCGCGCCGCCGGTGGCGTCGGCGCAGGACGCCTCGGCATGGGACAAGGACCCGCATGCGGCGGCTCGCCTCATCGCGGGATCGACCTACAAATCCGCGAATGCGACATGGCTGCGCGCCGGCGTCGAGATCAAGCTCGACCCGGGCTGGAAAACCTATTGGCGCGAGCCCGGCGATTCGGGCGTTCCTCCCACGCTGGATTTTTCGGGCTCGGACAACGTCAAATCGGTGACGGTGCTGTGGCCCGCGCCGGAGCGATTTCCCGACGGCGCCGGCGGCAATTCGATCGGCTACGTCGGCGACGTCGTTTTGCCGCTGCGGGTCGTGCCGAAAGACGCAAGCAAGCCGTCCGCGGTCAATCTCAAGCTCGGCTACGCCATCTGCGGAACGCTTTGCGTCCCCGCCGAAGCCAAACTCAACTTGGCACTATCGGGCGACGGCGCCGAGGAGGCAGCGATCGAAAAAGCGGAAACGCGCGTGCCGCGGCATGAAACGCTCGGAGCCGGCAAGGGATTGGCGATCCGCTCGGTGCATCTCGAGCCGGGCGACGCACACGAGCGCGTTGTGGTCGAGGTCGCTGCACCCAGCGGCGCGCCGGTCGATCTCTTTGTCGAGGGCCCGACGCCGGATTGGTCGCTGCCGCTGCCCGAGCCGACCGGCACGCAAGCCGACACTCGGCAGTTCACGTTCGAGCTTGATGGGCTGCCGCCCGGCGCCCGCGCCGCAGGCGCCACGCTGACCTTCACCGCCGTTTCCGGCGACGACGCCATCGAAGTTCCCGTCCATCTCGACTAATTCGTCCGGCACGTTACTTTATGGCGCCGGACGCGCGAGCGGACGACGATACTTCCAAGACAATCCCCAGTATGAACGCGAGAGGATCAAGCTATGCCCATCAAGGTCGGCGACCGATTGCCGGAGGCCAAATTTCGAGTGATGGGGGCCGACGGGCCCGCCTGGAAGACCACCGACGAAATGTTCAAAGGCAAGAAGGTCGTGCTGTTCGCCGTGCCCGGCGCATTCACGCCGACCTGCAGCAACAATCACCTGCCAGGTTTCCTCAAGAATGCGGACGCGATCAAGGCCAAGGGCGTCGACGCCATCGCGGTGACCGGCGTCAATGACGTATTCGTCATGGAAGCCTGGAAGAAGTCGACCGGCGCGGCCGGCAAGATCGAATTCCTGGCCGACGGCAACGGCGATTTCGCCAAGGCGATTGATCTGACGATGGACGGATCGGGCGGCGGCATGGGCACGCGATCGAAGCGCTACGCGATGCTGATCGAGGACGGCGTGGTCAAGAAGCTCAACATCGAGGAAGCTCCCGGCAA
>DATJYT010000252.1:0-4158 GCA_035499475.1 Xanthobacteraceae bacterium
CGAAATCCTGCTGCCGCTCGGCGGTCCGAAAGGCTCCGGTCTTGGGCTGATGTTCGAGATGCTGGCGAGCGTGCTCGCCGCGGCGCCGATCCAGGCGCGCGCCCTCGGACCCGAGAAGCGCACGCGCCACACCGGCAATACTGCGATGCTGGTCATCGATATCGCGGCCTTCCGGCCGCTCCAAGAATTCACCGGCGACGCCGATACGCTCGCGGCTATCATCAAGGCGTTGCCGCGCCAGGCCGGCTTCGATGAAATTACCTTGCCGGGCGAGCGCTCCGGTCGAACCGAGGCAAAGCGCCGCAAATCCGGCATTCCGATTCCGAAGAAGCTTTGGGAGGAGCTTGAGAGCATTGCCAAGGCGCACGCGGTCGAGATGCCGGCGTTGGTGCCTGCTGCCGCGAGCTGAATCGGAGCGCGGCCTCAGACTTCCGCCAGCCGCAGTCCGATAAGCCGGTCCAGCGCCGCGTGGTCGGCGAGCAGTTGCGCCGAAGGGCCGCTGTGGACGATGCGGCCGCGCTCGAGCACTAGCGCCTGGTCGGTCAAAGACAAAGCGACATCGGCGTGCTGTTCGACCAGGATGAAGGCATTGGCGGCCTCGCTGGTCATGCGGCGAATTGCAGCCGTGAGTTCCTCGATCACGATGGGAGCCAGGCCTTCGAGCGGTTCGTCGAGCAGGAGCAGCGCCGGATTGGTCATCAGCGCCCGCGCAATCGCCAGCATCTGCTGCTCGCCGCCGGAAAGCTGATTGCCGAAATTGCGCCGCCGCTCGGCCAGACGAGGAAAGAGATCGTACACCGCGGCCAAGGTCCAACGGCCGTCGCGTGCGGCAACAGTGAGATTCTCTTCCACCGTCAACGTCGCGAAAATCTCGCGCTCCTGCGCCACCCAGCCGATGCCGGCGCGCGCGCGGCGATGCGGAGGTTGCTGCGTGATGTCCCCGCCGCGCCACAGGATGCGGCCGCGGCCGACGCGCGTGTAGCCCATGATAGTGAGGAGGAGCGTTGATTTGCCGACGCCGTTGCGGCCAAGCAGCGCCAGGCTGCCGCGGTCCGGCAGTTCGAACGAGATGCCGTCGAGCACGACGGCGGGGCCGTAGCCGGCGCGGACGTTGTCCAGCGCGATCAGCGGCCCAGCGCGTTTCTCAGCCATGGTCCGCCTTTCCGGTCGCCTTGCCGAGATAGACGGCGCGCACTTGGGGGTCCGAGGCGATCTCTTGCGGTGTGCCTTCGACGAGCACGCGGCCGCCCACCATCACGATTACCCGTGAAGCGAAGCGAAACACCAGCTCCATGTCGTGTTCGATGAACAGCACGGTGATGTCGCGTGACAGGCCTGCGATGGCGGTAAAGAGTTCCTGGCTTTCCTCTCGTGGTACGCCTGCCGCCGGCTCGTCGAGCAGCAGTACCTTCGGCCGTGTCGCCAGCGCCAGCGCGATCTCCAGCAGCCGCTGCTGGCCGTAGGCAAGTTCGCGCGTCAAGCGGTGGCTGACCGGCGCCAGCATCAGCGAAGACAAGATCTCATAGGCCTCGTCGACTTCGCTGCGATAGGCCGTGAGCGGGCGCCACCAGGTGCGAGCGACGCGGCGCCGCTCGCACACTGCGAGTGTCACCGATTCGAGCGCTGTCAAATGCGGAAACAGCGAATTGATCTGAAAAGTGCGGACCAGACCGCGCCACACGCGCTGCTCAGGCGGCAATGCGGTGATATCTTCGTCGCCGAGAAAGATGTGGCCGGCGTCGGGGCGCAGCATGCCGGTCATGAGATTGATCAGGGTCGTCTTGCCGGCGCCGTTCGGGCCGATCAGCGCGTAGCGCACGCCCTGCGGCAGATTGATCTCGACGTCGGCCGCGACGACGAGCGATCCGAAACTCTTGTTCACGCCGCGCGCGGCGAGGGCGTTTTCGCTCACGACGGGACCTTCAGCCGCCGCGCCAGCAGCGAGAGCCCGCCAAGGATGCCGTTCGGCAGGATCATGACGACGGCGATGAGCAGAAGTCCGATCCAGAAATACCAGTATTGCGGATTGAGCCCGGAGAACTGGTCGCGTGCCACCATATAGACGGCGGCGCCAATGAGGCCGCCATAGAGGCGGCCGGTGCCGCCGAGGATCAGCATGACTAAAACATCGGCCGAGCGCTGAAAGCCCAGGACCTCGAGCGACACGGTTTCGGTTGTCTCCGCCAGCAGCGCGCCGGCAACGCCGGCGATGATGGCGGCGATGGTATAGATGGTGCGGATATGCTCGCGAGTCGCGGCGCCGATCGCCGGCATGCGCTGCCCGTTCTCGCGAATGCCGCGCAGCGCCAAGCCGAACGGCGAATAGATCAGCCGCCGCGCGATCAGGAAAATCAGAAACAATGCCGAAAGCGAGTAGCCGTACGCCGTATATCCGTAGAGATCGAAGTGGAATTCGCCGAATATCGACCAGGTATGGATGCCTTGCAGGCCGTCGAAACCGCCGGTGAGCCAGCTTGCACTGTTCGCCGCTTCTTGCAGCAGCAAGCCCAGCCCCAGCGTGATCATGATCAGTGCGAGATGCCGGAAGCGCGCGATGACGAAGCTCGTGACGTAGCCGAGCAATCCCGCCGCAAGCGCCGCGATCAACAAGCCGGACAGCGGCTCGCCCCAGCCCCACTTGGAGGCGAGGCCTGCCGCATAGGCGCCAACGCCGAAATAGGCCGCGTGGCCGAGCGAGACTATTCCGGAAAAGCCGAGGATCAGATCGAGCGACAGCGCAAACAGGGCGGTGATCGCCACCTGATTGGCGAGCACCAGATAGGACGGTGCGACCAAGAAGGGCAGCAAGGTCGCCAGCCAGAACGCAATCTCGCTCCAGCGCCAGCGCATTTGCTCGGCCATATATTGGTGTGGCCCGGCGACCGTCGCGGCAGTCACGCCTAGCGCCTCCCGAACAGGCCGCTCGGCCGCCACATCAAGAGCACCATCATCACCAGGTAGATGAGAATGGAGCCGAGCGCGGGAACGTAATACTTGCCCGCCATGTCGCTGATGCCGAGCACCATGGCCGCGGCGAACGAGCCCGCGATCGAGCCGAGGCCGCCCACCGAGACGACGATCAGCACGTAGATCAAGTAGGTCAGTGCGAAGGACGGATCGAGCCCGACGATCTCGATGGCGAGCGCGCCGCCGAGTCCGGCAAGTCCGCTGCCGAGCGCAAAGGTGAGCGCGAACAGTCCATCGACATTGATGCCGAGCCCGCGCGCCATGCGCTGATTGTTCACCGCGGCGCGGACTTGCGCGCCGAAGCGCGTCGTCTCGATCGTGAACACAAGAGCGATCGTGATCACCAGCGAGATCCCGATCAGAAAAATCCGGTAAACGGCGAAGTTCAAGCCGGCGTAATTGATCGAGCCGCGCATGTAATCGGGCAGTTGCACCGGCTGAATGGCGGTGCCGTAGACATAGGCCGCAGCCGCGATCGACACGAAAACGACGCCGATCGTCAGCAGGCACTGTTCAAGCTCGCCGGCATTGTAGAAGCGCCGAAAGATCAGGCGCTCCAGCGCAACGCTCGCCAGCGACGCAGCGATGAATGCAACCGGCAGCGTCGCAAAGAACGGCCAGCCGTATGCGTTCATCAGCGTGACGGTGACGTAGCCGCCGAGCATGGCGAAGCTGCAATGCGCCAGGTTGACGAAGTTCATCATCCCGAGCGTCACCGACAGCCCGACCGACAGCAGAAACAGCAGCATGCCGTAGGCGAGGCCGTCGAACAGCACGCCGAAGACAGGGGGCATGAACGGCAGCCTGCGGTGCGCGGTCCCGCCTCAGTTCTTCATGCGTTCCTTGACCGGATCCTTGACGGCCGGGACGCTGTCAAACTCGACATTTTGGAGAATGCCGCCGACCTTCTCGACGCGGCGGATATAGACGGTTTGCACGATATCGCGCGTCTGGGGATCAATGCTGATCGGTCCGCGTGGGCTCTCCCAGGCCATGCCTTTGGCGGCCGCGATGAGCGAATCGCCGTCGGCCTTGCCCCCAGTCTTTTTTAGCGTCTCGTAGATGAGATGCGTGCCGTCATAGCCGCCGATCGCGAAGAAGTCGGGGTTGCGGTGAAATTCGTCATTGAAGGCTTTGACGAATGCCTGGTTCATGGGCGACTTGTGGGAATAGTCGTAGTCGGAGACGGTG
>DATJYT010000253.1:0-6964 GCA_035499475.1 Xanthobacteraceae bacterium
TATTGCCGCGGGTCTGCTCGGCGCGGCGCTGATTTACGGCGACGGCGCCATCACGCCGGCGATCTCCGTGCTCTCGGCGCTCGAAGGCCTCGACATCGCGGCGCCTGAACTGAAACACTACGTGGTGCCGGCCGCGGTCGCCATCCTGCTGGCGCTGTTCGCGGTGCAGCCGCTCGGCACTTCGCGCATCGGCGCGGCGTTCGGGCCCATCATGGCGCTATGGTTCGTCGCGATCGGCGCGCTCGGCTTGTGGGGCATCGCCCAGGACGCTTCTGTCCTGCGCGCCGTCAACCCGTATTACGCAATCCATTTGCTGACTGGCAACGGTGGCAGGGGCTTCGTCCTGCTCGGCGGGATTTTTCTCTGCGTGACCGGCGCCGAAGCGCTTTATGCGGACATGGGGCATTTCGGCAAGCGCCCGATTCGCGCGGCGTGGTCGTGGCTGGTGTTTCCATGCCTGGTGCTGAACTATGCCGGCCAGTCGGCTATCGCGCTGCACGGCGAGCCGATCGCCAACAATATCTTCTATCGGCTGTGCCCGGAGCCGATGCTGATTCCGCTGGTATGCCTCGCAACCGTGGCGACGATCATCGCCAGCCAGTCGATCATCACCGGCGCTTTTTCCATGACCCGCCAGGCCAACCAGCTCGGCTGGCTGCCGCGGCTGCACATCAAGCAGACATCGGAACGGGGCTACGGCCAAATCTATGTCGGCGTCGTCAATTGGCTGTTGATGGTCGTCACCATCGCGCTCACGCTGTTATTTCACCGTTCCGACAATCTTGCCGCCGCTTACGGCATCGCCGTGTCGCTGACCATGCTGATGACGTCGTTCCTGTTGTTCATCGCCATGCGCGAGTTATGGGGGTGGCGCCTGCTGACGAGCGGGGTCATCGCCGGCGTATTCGTCGTCGTCGATGCCGGCTTCTTTGCGGCGAACTCGCTGAAGATCGCGGAGGGCGGCTATGTGCCGTTGCTGCTCGCCGCCTGCGTCTACGGAGTCATGCTGCTCTGGCATCGCGGCTCGGTCGCGGTCGCGCAGCGGCTCGCCGAAGCGCCAATCTCGGTGACCGATTTCCTCGCCGAAATCAAGGCGCGCGGCGTTCCTCGCGTGGCTGGGACCGCGGTATTCCTGACGAGAACGTCGGTCGGCGTGCCGCCGGTGATGATCTGGCACCTCAAGCACAATCGCGCGCTGCACGAGTTTGTTGTTGTGCTCACGGTGGTGACCGAATCTAAGCCGCGAGTGCATCCGGCCAACCGGATCACCGTGGTGCACGAAGGCGATCATTTCTGGCACGTCACTGCGCATTACGGATTCATCGAGCGTCCGGATATTCCGAGATTGATCGAAGACTCCCGCAAGCAGGGCTGCGGGGCTCCGCTCGACGACGTGACCTACTATGTCGGCCACGAGAATATCGTGCACCGCGAGCGCGGCGCGGCGCTGCCGGTGTGGCAGGAGGCGATGTTCGCCGCCATGGTGCGAAACGCGTCCCACGTCACCGATTACTTCCGCCTGCCGAGCCGGCAGGTGGTCGAGATCGGCCGGCAGATCTCGATTTGAGAGCTTCGAGGGTGCTCGACGCCTCGAATTCGCACGAAGAGCCGCATCGACGCACGGGCCCGCGCGGGCTAAAGGATTGGGCTGACGCCGTGGGCTATCTGGTCTGCCGGTCGCGCGCGTCGCGCCATAAAACTGTCAGGGGCCGCAGACGGGGGATTTCTGCTGTGACTATTAGCCGCAAATTGGTGCTGACGTTGTTATTCTCGCTGGGCAGCATCGCGCCCGCGTTCGCGCAGGACTGGCCGGCCAAGGAACCCATCAAGGTCATCGTCCCATTCACGCCGGCGAGCGCGACCGACATCGTCGCCCGCGCCGTGTTCACCCAGGTCTCGCACCAGATCAATCAAAGCGTGGTGGTCGAGAATCGCGGTGGCGGCGGCACCACCATCGGATCGGCCGCGGTCGCCAAGGCCGAGCCCGACGGCTACACCTTGCTGGTCAACTCGACCTCGCATGTTGTCGTCGCCTCGACCTTCGCGCACCTGCCTTACGACGTCGCCAGCGATTTCCTGGCGCTCTCCGGCTTGGCGGTGCAGCCGTTCGTCGTCACCTCGCGCCCCAGATACAAGACGCTTTCCGACCTGGTGGCGTTCGGCCGCGCCAATCCGGGCGCGCTCAATTACGGTTCGATCGGCGTCGGCACCGCCGGCATGCTGTTCATGGAAAAGCTTGCACTTGCGGCGAAGTTCAAGATGACGAATGTGTCGTTCCGCGGCACCGCAGAAGGCCTTACCGAGATGATGGGCGACCGCCTGGATCTATTTCCAGCGCCGGTCCCGGCGATGATCGAATATGCCAAGGCCGGCAAGGTCAACGCGCTCGCGGTGAGCACGGCGCAGCCGTCGCGCTACCTGCCGGGCGTGCCGGGTATGGACGCGGCCGGCTATGCGGAAGCGGCGTACAACTTCTGGATCGGCGCCTTCGCGCCGGCGAAGACGCCGCCTGCGGTGGCCGCTCGCATCCACGACGAGATCATCAAGGCGCTCAATTCGGCCGAGGTGCAGAAGGAAATCACCAATCTCGGCGCCGATACGATGCCCATGTCGATGGCGGAGTTCGACGCTTTCATTCGCAAAGAGATTAAGACCAACGCCGAGGTCGTCGCGGCGGCCGGCATCAAGCCGCAGTAACCGCACAGCGTTGCGCGGTTGGCCGCTCGCGAAACCTATTCCGGCTTGATTTTGGCGGCCTCGATCACTTTCGCCCATTTCTCGCTATCGCCGACAAAAATCTTCGCGAAATCTCCCGGCGTACCGGTCAGCGGCGTGCCGCCGAGGTCGCGAAGTCGCGCGCTGAGCGTGGGATCGGTGAGGCCGGCATTGACCTCCTTGTTGATGCGATCGATCACGTCCGCAGGCGTCTGCTTGGGGGCCGCGAGTCCGAACCAGACGCTGGCCTCGTAGCCCGGCAGGAACTCGGCGATGCTCGGAACGTCGGGGAGGAGCGGCGAGCGTGCCGCCGTCGTCACCGCCAAAGGCCAGAGCTTGCCGGCGTGGATATAGTCGACCAGCGTCGATATGGATTCGAACATGACTTGGGCGCGGCCGCCCAGCAGATCCGTGAGCGCGGGCGCCGCGCCGCGATACGGAACGTGAAGCAGATCGACGCCCGCCATCATCTTGAACAGTTCGCCGGCGAGCTGCGGCGTGGTGCCGTTGCCGACCGACGCCATGGTGATCTTGCCTGGATTGGCTTTGGCATAGGTGATGAATTCAGGAACGGAATGCGCCGGCACGGCGGGGTAGGTGACCATCACCATGGGCACGCGCGTGACGCCCGCGACCGGTGCGATGTCGTTGACCAGGTTGAAGCTGAGATTCTTGTAGAACGACGCGCTGATCACCACCGAAGTGCTGGCGAGAAGCAGCGTGTAGCCGTCCGGCGTAGCCGTCGCGACGGCCTCGACTCCAATCGTGCTTCCCGCTCCGGGTCGGTTCTCCACGACGAAGGATTGTCCGAGGCGGTCGGACAGCCATTGCCCTATGAAGCGCGCAAATATGTCGGTCGGACCGCCGGGCGTGAAGCCGACAATGATGCGCACCGGTCGGTTCGGAAACGCCTGCCCGACGGCGATGCGAGCGGTTGCGGGCAGCGCAGCGGCGCCCCCTGTTAGACGGAGAAATTGACGCCGCGGCAGCTGCATTGGCGACTCCCAGGGGTTCTTCAATCGACTTGCGCTCCGGAAGCCTTGATGATCGGGGCCCATTTCGCCAATTCGGCTTTCATGAATTCGGTCGTCGTCGCCGGTGTGCTGCCCGGCGTCGGATTGATGCCGGCTTTTTCCAGCGCGGAAGAGACCGCGGGATCGGCCAGGGATTTGTTTATCGCCGCGTTGAGCCGCTCGACGATGGGGTTCGGCGTGCCCGCCGGCGCGAGCAGCGCGTTCCACGTATAGCATTCGTAGCCCTTGAGTCCTTGCTCCTGCAGCGTCGGCAGGTTTGGCAAAGCGGCGAGGCGCTTCGCCATCCCTGCACCGAGTGCGCGCACCTTGCCCGATTGCGCCAGCGGCAACGCGGTCGGCGTGGCGTCGAAGGCCATAGCGACATGGCCGCCCATCAGGTCGGTATCCATCGGCGCCGAGCCCTTGTAGGGGACGTGCACGATGTCGAGTCCGCCAGCCAGCGATTTGAATTCCTCGCCGCACAGGTGAAGGATCGAACCGACGCCGGAGGAACCATAGTTGTATTGGCCCGGATGGGATTTGATCAACTCCACGAGGCTTTTGACGTCGGTCGCCGGCACTGAGGGGTTGACCATCAGCAGCGTCGGCGTCACGCCCACCCGCCCGAGCGGTGCGAAATCGCGGATCGGGTCGTAGGGCATGTGTTTGTAGAGGCCGGGATTGATAGCGTTGGTGGACACCGTCGCCATCAGGATCGTGTAGCCATCGGGGGTGGCCTTTGCGACCGCGTCGGCGCCGATATTGCCGCCGGCTCCGCCTCTGTCCTCGACCACGAACTGCTGCCCCAGCAGTTCTCCCATCTTCGCTCCCATGATGCGCCCGACAATGTCGGTCGGGCCGCCCGCCGCGAATGGGATGATCATCTGCACCGGCCGGGACGGATACTTGTCCTCGGCTGCTGCGTTCGTGGCGACAATCATGAAAGCCGTAACGACAACGGCCCACAGCACGCGAAGTGGCTCGCGCATGGCATCCTCCCTGGAAGTCGACCTTATTTTTTTGGCAGGATACCACTTCGAGTAGATCGGGCCAGATGGCCTCGGAGGCCACCGGCGCGTCAGATGACCGCTGCCCCGAAACGCGGGGACAGCCCGATCAAACAGAATCCGTCCTGGATCGCCGCGCGCAAGACCCATCGAACATATGCAGGTCTTAGGCTTGCGCCCGCTCGCTGCTGGCTTCGGCGTCGATCATCTTGTTGAGGATGCGCTTGTAGTGTACCGGCCCGACATCGACGGCGAGGATCACCGGATCGAGCGACCGCCTGGCGTTCTCGATGACGCGCTGCTGCGCCTCGATCACCGGCGCGTCCTGCTCGGCGAATGCGAATCGGCGCATGGCGGCGATCTTCGCCTGCAGATCGCGGTTGAGCTTGTCATCGGTCGTCATTACGCCGAACCGCACGGCGGTGAAGTGATAAAGCGTCGAGCGCTCGTTCTCCGGCGTCAGCATGTGGATGGCGTTGTAGCCGGTGCCGCTTTCCGGTGCCGCACCCATCTTGCAGATGCCGGTAAAGAGCCGCAGCGTCGACGGCGCCATCCAGCGCATCTTGGTGAACTTGTCGACGCGCTCCGGATGGCCCGGCCAGAATTGCGCGAACATGCCGGGCGGCGCCGAGTTGGTGGCGTGGCGTCCCACTACGATGTCGTTGCCATCCTGCTCGACGGTGATCTCGGAGTCCACCGTGTCGGCGTTGCCCAGAATGCCCTCGTGCAAATACGAGGTGTGGCTGAGGTCGAGCAGGTTGTCGATGACGAGCTGATAGTTGGCGTGGATGACGATGGAGTCGCGCTTGGTCGTGTAGAGCTCCGGCACGTTGTCGAGCACGCCGAAGTCGGGAATTTTCCCGGCATCGGCCGTTTCGGCGCCCATCCAGATCCAGACCGCCTTGTGTTTCTCGACTACCGGGTAGCTCTTTACGTGGGCGCGCGACGGAATGTTCTTGGCGCCGTGCGGATTGCGCACGCAGGCGCCACTGCCGTCGAATTCCAGGCCGTGATAGGCGCACTGGATGCGGTCGCCGCCGACGATTTTGCCCAGGCTCAGCGGGGCGAAGCGGTGCGCACAACGATCCTCGATCGCCGCGACCGTGCCGTCGGCTCTGCGGTAGAGCGCGATCGGCTCACCCATGATGGAGCGCGCCACAAGTTGGCCGTCGCCGATGTCGTCGGACCACGCCGCCACGTACCAGGCGTTGCGCAAAAACGGGCCATCGATCAGCTCTTGCGGCGGCCGCGGCTCTTTGGTTTTGACCGCTTGACTCATGGATACCTCCCGTCGCGTCTTCGCCGCAAGGGGCGAAGCCGTATGAAGCTTAGCGTCAGACCGCGCCCAATCCCACCACAAATGTCATGCACCGTCCTGGACCGTCCTGCCGCCGCCGCGTAGGCTGATGTTCAAATATGCAGGAGGACCCCATGGCCGACGCATCACTCGCCGCGCTTGCCTCGCGCTTCATCAACACCGATTCCGTGCCGTGGGTCGAAACGTCCCCCGGCAACAAGATGAAGGTAATCTATCACGATCCGGCAAGTGGGATGCTGACCATCCTCGGCCGGCTCGAGCCCGGCTCCGGTATTCCGCCGCACCTGCATGAGGATCTGGAACAGACCTACGTTCTCGAAGGCTCGCTGGTGGACGACGAAGGCGAATGCACCGCCGGCAATTTCGTCGTCCGCGCCAAAGGCAGCCGGCATGCGCCGCGGGCGCCCAACGGCTGCACCATGCTGGTGTTCTTCCTCAAGCCGACGGCGGGACTGCAAAAGGCGCTCCTCAAGAATGCTTGAGCGTCGTCGCGGCGTGAGCATTTGCGCCGAGATTTTATGACTATCCACGTTCGCTAATTTGAGATTGACGCCTCGCAGGTGATCGCATGTCTGTGATGACTCTCGCCCCCAAGCTTTCCGCGCACGGCGCCGCCATTCCCGCCATCGGCTTCGGCACGTCGGGCATGGGCGACGTGCGCGCCGAGCACATTGCGACCGCGCTGAAGGCCGGCTATCGGCACATCGACACCGCCAGGAAATACGGCACCGAGCATGTCGTCGGCGAGGGCATGCGCGCTTCCGGCGTTCCGCGTCGGGACATCTTCCTCTGCACCAAGGTCTCGCACGAAAATCTCCATGCCAGGGATTTCGCGCGCTCGGTCGAGGAAAGCCTCAAGGCGCTGCGCGTCGATTATGTCGATCTCCTGCTCGTGCACTGGCCCGAGAAGA
>DATJYT010000254.1:0-7063 GCA_035499475.1 Xanthobacteraceae bacterium
CGCCCCCGGTCTCGCACTTTCTCAAGAAGGCGGCGAAGCTCGAAAGCGGTTCGAAGACGCCGGGTCGCGACGTTGCCGGCTCGGTGACCAAGGAACAGGTACGCGAAATCGCGCAGCAGAAGATGAAGGACTTGAACTGCGACACGATCGAAGCGGCGATGCGCATGATCGAAGGATCAGCGCGCTCCATGGGGCTCGAGGTGAAATCATGAGCAGGCTCGGCAAACGCACCATCAAGGCCCGCGAAGGCGTCGATCGCGAAAAGCTTTACCCGCTGACCGAAGCGGTGAACATGGTCAAGGAACGCGCCAAGGCCAAGTTCGACGAGACCGTCGAAGTCGCCATGAATCTCGGCGTCGATCCGCGCCACGCCGACCAGCAGGTCCGCGGCGTCGTCAACCTGCCGAATGGTTCCGGACGCGCGGTCCGCGTTGCGGTGTTCGCCCGCGGCGTCAAGGCGGATGAGGCCAAGGCCGCGGGTGCCGACGTCGTCGGCGCCGAAGATCTGGTCGAGAAGGTGCAGGGCGGCGCCATCGACTTCGACCGCGTCGTTGCCACGCCGGATCTGATGCCGCTGGTCGGCCGCCTGGGCAAGGTTTTGGGTCCGCGCGGCTTGATGCCCAATCCGAAGGTCGGCACGGTGACCATGGATGTCACCAACGCCGTGAAGGGCGCCAAGGGCGGATCAGTCGAATTTCGCGTCGAAAAGGCCGGTATCGTCCAAGCCGGCGTCGGTAAGGCCTCGTTCAGCGAGGAGAAGTTGATCGAGAACATCCGCGCCTTCGCCGATGCGGTGCAGAAGTCGCGCCCGGCCGGCGCCAAGGGGCACTTCATCAACCGCGTGGCGATTTCTTCGACCATGGGCCCCGGTGTGAAGGTCGAGCCTGCGAGCTTGTTCCCCGGGACGCAGCAGTCGCACTGATTTTCCACTCATCACTCGGGCACGCGCTGGCGCGGTCCGGGTGGGAGGCTTTTATCGTCATGCCGCCGCGCGTTTGCCCCACAACCTCTCGGTGGCAATCCGCGCGCCTTCGACCAGCGACGTGAGCTTCGCCCACATGATCGAGGGATGGACGCGGCGCGCGAACGGGCTTTGCGCGAAGCCGCAATCGGTGCCGCCCATGACGTTCTCGCGGCCGACGATCTTGGCCAGCCGCACAATCCGCTCGGCGACGAGCTCGGGATGCTCGACGATATTGGTGGCGTGGCTGATCACGCCCGGAATCAAGACCTTGCCGGGCGCGAGCTTCGCGGTCTCCCACACCCGCCACTCGTGGGCGTGCCGCGGATTGGCGGCCTCGAACGAGTAGTGGCCGACGCGCACTTGCAGGAGGAGGTCGATGATGTCCTTGAGCGGCACATCGAACGCGTGCGGGCCGTTCCAGCTTCCCCAGCAGATGTGATAGCGCGAGCGCTCCTCGGGAATGCCCTTAAGGGCATGGTTCAGCGCCTCGATGCGCAACCCGGCCCAACGCCGGTAATCTGCCGCCGACATCGGCGGCACCATGCGCTCGAACATGTAGGGCAGGAAGGCGTCATCGATCTGGACGTAGAGGCCGGCATCGACGATCGCCTGGTACTCCTGGTGCAGCGCGTCGGCGAGCGCGGTGAGATAGTCTTCTTCGTTCCTGTAGTGCTCGATCTTGGCGCCCGGCAGCGCGCTCGCCGGCGCGACCACCGGCAAGAATCCGGCAAGGGTTGGATGCCGATCCCGCGCGGTGGCAACGCCGGCTTTGAGGTTGCGGATGTCACGGGCGACCTGCTGCTTTGAATATCGGATCGGGCCGTTGACGACGACGCGGTTGCCGAGCCGTTTTCCAAGGCCCGTGGCGGCATCATATTCGGCATAGAATTCGGCGAATGCCTTGTGATCGCGCCCGCCGCCCATGGACGCCATCGGGTCGTTCATCTCTTCGGCAGTGGCGGGCCGCACCGCGATGCCGCTCAGCCGCTTGAAAATGTAGAACGCCCAGTTGAGCCCCTTGCTGAACTCGCCGTCGCTGACGATGTCGATGCCGACGTCTGCTTGGTCGTGCACCACCTCTGCAATGGATTCAGTGAGGCAGGCTTCGAAGGCCGCTTCATCGTAGGGCGTGCCGTCCTCGATCGCGCGCCAGAACGCGATCAGCTTCGGCGGCCGGATCAGGCTGCCGACATGGGTGGTCAGGATGCGGTCGGTGTTCTGTGGCATAGTCGGCCTCCCTCGCTTTTGTCGTGATGGTACGTCCCGGCGGACGTTCGGCAAAGTTCATGGAGCCGTGCAATGCAGACCGAAGAGCCGCGCGAAATGGAAGCTGCATGTCACTGTGGCACGGTGCGTTTTCGGGTGAAACTGTCGGAAGGGCTCAAGACCGCCCGCCGCTGCAACTGTTCCTTTTGCCGGATGCGGGGCGCGGTCGCGGCATCGGCCGGTGCCGGAGATATTTCGTTCGACGCCGGGGAAGATGCGCTGACGCTGTATCGCTTCAATACCGGGGTGGCGGAGCACTTCTTCTGCTCCAAATGCGGTATCTATACCCACCATCGGCGTCGCTCGAATCCCAATCAGTACGGCGTGAACGTAGCTTGCCTGAAGGGCGTGAGCCCGTTCGATTTTGAAGACGTCCCGGTGATCGATGGGGTCAACCATCCGACCGATCAGGGAGCCAAGCCTGGGACGGGCTACCAGGTCGTCGGCCACTTGCATTTCGTTCGCACGCAGAACCGGGCTTCCGCTGGTTAGAGTGCGGGCCAAATTGGCGGATACGACCCTGTAGCCGATTAAGACTTGGCAAATGCCGAGGAAGCGGCTAGATAGACGCCTATGGGCGTGCCGGCCCGCTTTGTCGGCGCGCCTTTGCGCGTTCCTCGAAAACCGCCAAGCGAGAAGTCCTCTTAGACCCGATCCGCGTTGGATTTTCTAAGAGGCGGAGAAGCTTACGGAATTCCCGGGACGCGGTCCTGTCCGAGACTGCCGGCGCCGGCGACGGCTTAATCCGAAAGGGCCAGCATAGACGGGTGAAGACTAAAGGGCAGTGCATTGCCCTTCGGTTCGAACCTCGATGGCCCGGTCTGGCGCAAGCTTGGCCGGAGGGCAGGGTGTTCCCAACCCGGCGGCTCGTAACTGGACCGCCAACCGGAGAGAGCTGGTGGATCGCGCGGCGAAAAGCGAACTGATCACGAGTCTTGGCGGGATCTTCAAGGCCACCAAGGTCGTTGTGGTTGCTCATTATTCGGGCCTTACGGTCGCTCAAATGCAGACTCTGCGTCGGCAGATGAAGCAGGCGGGCGCCAGCGTGAAGGTCGCGAAAAATCGCCTCGCCAAAATCGCTCTCGAAGGCACCGATGTCGCCTCGATCGCGCCTCTGCTCAAGGGGCCGGCCCTGATCGCCTTCTCGGGCGATCCGGTAGCGGCACCCAAGGTCGCCGTCGACTTCGCCAAGACGAACGAACGGTTCGTCATTATCGGCGGGGCGATGGGTAAGACCTCGCTCGATCCGAACGGGGTCAAGGCGCTGGCCGCCTTGCCGTCGCTCGACGAGCTCAGGGCGAAGATCGTCGGTCTCATCCAGGCGCCGGCAACCAAGATCGCGCAGGTGGTCAATGCCCCTGCCGCCAAGGTCGCCCGCGTGGTGCAGGCCTATGCCGCGAAAAGCGGTGAAGGCGCGGCCGCCGCCTGACGTCTGCGTATTTCGAAGATTCGAACCAAAGGACAAGAGTTATGGCTGACCTGCAAAAGATCGTTGACGACCTTTCCGGCCTCACCGTGCTTGAGGCAGCGGAACTCGCCAAGTTGCTGGAAGAGAAGTGGGGTGTTTCGGCTGCCGCCGCGGTGGCGGTCGCTGCGGCACCCGCGGCCGGCGGTGGTGCCGCCGCCGCGGCCGAAGAGAAGACCGAATTCACGGTCGTCCTGGCGGCCGCCGGCGAAAAGAAGATCGAAGTCATCAAAGAGGTCCGCGCCATTACCGGGCTCGGACTGAAAGAGGCCAAGGACCTGGTCGAGGGCGCGCCCAAGCCGGTCAAGGAAGGCGTCAACAAGGACGACGCCGCCAAGATCAAGGCGACCCTGGAAAAGGTCGGGGCCAAGGTTGAGCTTAAGTAAGCAATGCTTACTTGGGGGAAATCTCCGGGTGAGCGCAGCGAGACCCGGGGGGATCCTGTGAAGTTCAAGAGGTCGATGGCCGGGCGGAGCCCGGCCACGACGGACGGGTTGAAGATGCGGCGCTGATTCGGAACTTCGGCCGAATCACCCGAAGATAGGGCGTCCGACGCCTGTCCCGACGGTCGCGATGGATTGCGGCCATCTGGAGAGTCGCCTTGATCGCCTCGTTACCTCGAACCTGAGGGCGCTAGCCCGCGGGATCGAGCGTGTTGGTTTGAGCCGGGACGGTTCGAGCCCGATGGTTCGATTGAGCGAGAGGACATGATGGCGCAGACGTTTATCGGTCGGAAGCGCGTAAGGAAGTTTTTCGGAAAAATCGAAGAAGTCGCGGAGATGCCGAACCTCATCGAGGTTCAGAAGGCGTCCTACGACCAATTCCTATTGGTGCAAGAGCCGCAAGGCGGCCGGCCCAACGAAGGCCTGCAGGCGGTCTTCAAATCGGTGTTTCCGATTTCGGATTTTTCCTCGACTTCGATGCTCGAATTCGTGAAGTACGAATTCGAGCCGCCCAAATACGACGTCGACGAGTGCCGCCAGCGCGGCATGACTTACGCTGCGCCGCTCAAGGTGACGCTGCGCCTCATCGTGTTCGATATCGATGAAGAGACCGGCGCCAAGTCGGTGAAGGACATCAAGGAACAGGATGTCTACATGGGCGACATTCCGCTCATGACCAACAACGGCACCTTCGTCGTCAACGGCACCGAGCGTGTCATCGTTTCGCAGATGCACCGTTCGCCCGGCGTGTTCTTCGATCACGACAAGGGCAAGACGCATTCTTCGGGCAAGCTTTTGTTTGCGGCCCGCATCATTCCGTATCGCGGTTCGTGGCTCGACATCGAGTTCGACGCCAAGGACATCGTCTACGCCCGCATCGACCGGCGGCGGAAGATTCCGGTCACGTCGCTGCTTTACGCGCTCGGCATGAGCGGCGAAGAAATCCTGAATACGTTCTACAAGCAGGTGCCCTACAAGCGCACCAAGGACGGCTGGCGCGTGCCGTTCGACGCAAACCGGCTGCGCGGCTACAAGGCAGTCAACGATCTCGTCGATGCCGACTCCGGTAAAGTCGTGCTCGAGGCCGGCAAGAAGCTCACCGTGCGCCAGGCCCGGCAACTTGCCGAGAAGGGCCTCAAGGCGCTTCGGCTCTCCGACGAGGAACTCATCGGCCATTACATTGCCGAAGACCTCGTCAATCCCAAGACCGGTGAAATCTACGCCGAAGCCGGCGAAGAGATCACCGAGAAGAACCTCAAGCTGCTTAACGAGCAGGGCTACAAGGAGCTTCCGCTCCTCAACATCGATCATGTCAATGTCGGCGCTTACATCCGCAATACGCTGGCGATCGACAAGAACATGACGCGCGAAGACGCGCTGTTCGACATCTATCGCGTCATGCGTCCCGGCGAGCCGCCGACGCTCGACACCGCGCAGACCATGTTCCAGACGCTATTCTTCGATCCGGAGCGCTATGACCTCTCCGCGGTCGGCCGCGTCAAGATGAACATGCGGCTTGATCTTACCGCGGAAGACACCGTGCGCATCCTGCGCAAGGACGACATCATCGCGGTGATCCGCACGCTGGTCGACCTGCGCGACGGCAAGGGCGAGATCGACGACATCGATCATCTCGGCAACCGCCGGGTGCGCTCGGTCGGCGAGTTGATGGAAAATCAGTACCGCATCGGCCTGTTGCGCATGGAGCGCGCCATCCGCGAGCGCATGTCGTCGGTCGATATCGACACGGTGATGCCGCAGGACCTGATCAACGCCAAGCCGGCGGCGGCGGCGGTGCGCGAGTTCTTCGGCTCCTCGCAGCTCTCGCAGTTCATGGACCAGACCAATCCGCTGTCGGAGATCACCCACAAGCGCCGGCTCTCCGCGCTCGGACCGGGCGGACTAACGCGTGAAAGGGCGGGCTTCGAGGTGCGCGACGTGCACCCGACGCATTACGGCCGCATCTGCCCGATCGAGACGCCGGAAGGGCCGAATATCGGCCTCATCAATTCGCTCGCGACTTATGCGCGGGTGAACAAGTACGGCTTCGTCGAGACGCCTTATCGCAAGGTGAAGGACGGCCGCGTCACCGACGAGGTCATCTATCTCTCGGCGATGGAAGAGGGCCGTTACACGGTCGCTCAGGCCAACTCCGCCATCGACGCCAAGGGCCGGTTCACCGACGATCTCGTGGTCGTGCGGCATGCCGGCGACGTCCAGCTCATTCCGCCGGACAAGGTGGATTTCATGGACGTGTCGCCGAAGCAGCTCGTCTCGGTCGCGGCAGCTCTCATTCCGTTCCTTGAGAACGACGATGCCAACCGCGCGCTGATGGGCTCGAACATGCAGCGCCAGGCGGTGCCGCTGGTTCGCGCCGAGGCGCCGTTCGTGGGCACCGGCATGGAAGGCGTGGTCGCGCGCGACTCCGGCGCCGCCATCGCGGCGCGCCGCACCGGCGTGGTCGATCAGGTCGATGCCACCCGTATCGTCATCCGGGCAACCGATGAGTCCGATCCGACCAAGCCCGGCGTGGATATTTATCGGCTGATGAAGTTCCAACGCTCCAACCAGAACACGTGCATCAACCAGCGGCCGCTGGTGAAAGTGGGCGATCAGGTCAAGAAGGGCGATATCATCGCCGACGGTCCCTCGACCGATCTCGGCGAGCTCGCGCTCGGACGCAACGCGCTCGTCGCCTTCATGCCGTGGAACGGCTACAACTTCGAGGACTCGATCCTGCTCTCAGAGCGGATCGTCAAGGACGACGTCTTCACCTCGATCCATATCGAGGAATTCGAGGTGATGGCGCGCGATACCAAGCTCGGCCCCGAGGAAATCACCCGCGACATTCCGAACGTTTCGGAAGAGACGCTGAAAAACCTCGACGAAGCCGGCATCGTCTATATCGGTGCGGAGGTGCGTGCC
>DATJYT010000255.1:0-2661 GCA_035499475.1 Xanthobacteraceae bacterium
AATGCTGCGCCACGGCATCGGCATTCGCTACCCGATGATCGTCATGAATTCGGGCCCGCACACGCTGTCGTGGGGACCGCCGCGCTGGACCACGAGCGGCGAGGCGCCGCGCATCTTGGAACGCGGCGACTTGATGCAGGCCGAGTTGATGCCGATGTGCGGCAATCAGGAAGTCCAGGTGCAGATGACCGTGGCGCTCGATCCGCTCGACGAGACCAATCGCAAATGCGAGCGCGTCGCGCGCGCGTCCTACGAGGCCGGCATCAAGGCGATGAAGCCCGGCATCGCCTTCGCCGACATGCTGGCGATCATGGAGGAGCCTTTGAAATTAGCCGGCTGCTGGGGCTATACGCCGCTGCTGCATTCGGTCGGGCCGCACTTTCTCGCCGGCCGCACTCTGGTCAACCAGGATCAGGTGAAGCTCGACGTGCGCTACGCCGGTGCAAACGCGGCGCGCCAGCGCAAGGCGGTGCTGGAGCCCGGCATGGTGTTTGCCTTCGAGCCGAACGCCTGCATCGACCACCACAGGGTCAATATCGGTGGCACCGTCATCGTCACCGCGACGGGATGCGAGGAGCTCAATCACATCCCGACAATGGTGGCTCACAAGCAGTAGCGCCGTTCACGCCATCGCTTCCTTAACGACGTTGCCGTTCGCTTCGACGAACCAGCGCTCGCTGGCGAACGGCTTGCCTTCGAGCCGCGCCGCCATCCATTCGGCTTGGTAATGGCGCGGCTCCGGCCCGTTCTTCGTTGCCGTCGTCAGCAGAATGCTGTGATTGCCGCCTTCATAGACGAGGAGCTGCTTCGGGCCCCCCAAAGCCTTCATGAAAGCCTCGGTCGATTCGAGCGGGCAAAGCTGATCGTATTCGCCGCAGGCGACGATATAGGCGCCCTTGACCTTCTGGGCGTAGCCGTTCCAGTCGATGGTCTTGCGGAACTCGTCGAACTCGCGTTCGTCGGTGATGCCCGACATGAACATGAAGCGCTTCTTGAAGGTCGGCGAGGCTTGATTGAAAATTGTCTCGCCGCCCGGTTCGTAACAGGTGCCGACGACGGCACAGGCTTTATAGCGGGCGTCGGCCGACATCATGATCGCGGTGAAGAACGAACCGAAGCTGACGCCGGTCATGCCGATCTTGCCGGCATCGATCTCGGGGCGCTTGCTGAGCCAGTCCGCGACGGTCTTGGCGGCTTCGGCCCAGCCCGGAACATCGACATAGATGCCGCGCAGCGGCGGCTCCCAATAGCCCGGGCCCTCGAACGCCAGCACGGCATAGCCGCGCTCCATCCAGGCGTCCTTGTAGAGCGCCACCGAGCGCTCCTTGAAGCCGTCCATGCCGGACACTACGACGATCACCGGCACCTTGCTGCCGCTCTGGTAATTCGGCGGCAAATGGAAGATCGCCGGCAGCGTCTTACCGCGATAAGGCAACTCGACCCATTCGATGTGGTGATCGGCCAGCGCCATGTACTTGTCGAAATTCTCGCGCTTCTTATCGTTCAATGCTTTGATTTTCCGGTCGACTTCGTCGACGGTCCACATCGCCGAGGCCCAGTAGTTGCAGGCGATGAAATAATTGTCGCGCGCCGCGGTCTTGTTGCCGGCCTGCTCGGCCTCCTTCGCCGCGGCCTCGCGCTTCTGGGCGAGCGTTTCGAAGGCAGGGCCGATATCGACCAGCCGCTTCACCCGCTGGCGCAACTCCTCCATATCCGGCACCGCGCTCGGCCCGCCCGAGCGGATGGCGACGCCGGTGTGGCTCTGATCCCAGTCGACGCCGTTGGCCTGGATGACGTTGTCGAGGATCCAGCGCTGCTCGTCGAAGCGCTTGACGACGGGCGGGCCCTTCGGGTTGCGGTTCGACCAGTCGCGATGATGCGGCATCTCCGCTGCCGCGGCAGGCGCGACGGTGTTGGCGATAGCGGCGCTTGCGGCCGCGGCAAGCGTGCCCGATTGCAGGAAAGCGCGACGGTCCATGGCGTTCCTCCTGATGGTATTCTTCGATCTATGCGCCAGAATAAGCGTGTGCGCCGGACCGAACAACCGCGTGCGCGCGCCAGGCAGCCGATCTACCATCGGCCGTCCATTCAGGCATTGGAGCAACCATGAAGCTGCCCAGCCGCATGCTCGATCTGTCGTCGCCGCTCGACAACGATACCGTATTCGATCCGCCTTTCATGCGACCCAAGATCGAATACCGCAGCAACGCCGCAACAGCGCCGCTACTGATGGAGATTTTTCCAGGGCTGCGTGTGGAGGACCTGCCGGAGGGCGAAGGCTGGGCGATCGAGCAGATCCAGCTCACGACGCACAACGGCACCCACATGGATGCGCCGATCCACTTCCAGTCGCATTCGATTGACGGCAAGCCGATGATGACCATCGATCAGGTGCCGCTCGACTGGTTCTTTCGTCCCGGCGTCAAGCTCGATTTTCGCAAGCTGCCGGACGGCCACGTGGTCACGGCGGCGCAGGTCGAGGCCGAACTCGCGCGCATCAGTCATGTGCTTCAGCCCTTTGACATCGTCTTGGTGAACACCCGCGCCTCGAGCTGCATCGGCACCGACGAATATCTCACGGCCGGCATCGGCATGGGCCGGGAAGCGACGCTTTACCTCACCTCGCGCGGCGTTCGCGTCGCCGGCATCGACGCCTGGGGC
>DATJYT010000256.1:0-9427 GCA_035499475.1 Xanthobacteraceae bacterium
ACGTCGAGCTTGTCCCAGGTCGCTTCGTCCTCGGGCAGCGGCATGATGGTGGTGATGTTCTCGCCCTGCTCCAGCGGCAGGATGTTGATCAGCGCCTTGCCGCGCGCCTGCGGCGCCGCCTGCGGCAGCCGCCACACCTTCTCCTTGTAGACCTGGCCGCGCGAGGAGAAGAACAGCACCGGCGTGTGGGTCGAGGCGACGAACAGCCGGGTGACGAAATCCTCCTCGCGTGTCTGCATGCCGGCGCGGCCCTTGCCGCCGCGGCGCTGCGCCCGATAAGTCGAGAGCGGCACGCGCTTGACGTAGCCGGCGTGCGACACGGTGACGACCATGTCCTCGCGCTGGATGAGGTCCTCATCCTCCATCTCGCCTTCCTGATCGACGATCAGGGTTTTGCGCGGCGTCGCGAACTCGTTTTTGATCGCGCTGAGCTCGTCCTTGATGATCGACTGGATGCGGGCGCGCGAGCGCAGGATGTCGAGATAGTCGGCGATCTCCTCGGCGAGCTTGTCGAGCTCGGCCTTGATCTCGTCGCGGCCGAGCGCGGTGAGGCGCTGGAGCCGCAGATCGAGAATGGCCTTGGCCTGCTCCGCCGAGAGTTTCGTGGTGCCGGCGGGCGAGACCACATGGCGCGGATCGTCGATCAGCGTGACCATGGCGGCAACGTCCCTCGCCGGCCAATCGCGCTTCATTAATTCGTCGCGAGCCTCGTTGCCGTCGTTGGCGGCGCGGATGAGCCTGATCACCTCGTCGATATTGGCGACTGCAATGGCGAGGCCGACCAGGACGTGGGCGCGGTCACGCGCCTTGCCGAGGAGATGCTTGGTGCGCCGGTAGATCACCTCCTCGCGGAACGCGATGAAAGAGGTGAGCAGGTCCTTCAGGTTCATCACCTGCGGCCGGCCGCCTTCGAGCGCCACCATGTTGGCGCCGAACGAGGATTGCAGCGCCGTGAAGCGGTAGAGCTGGTTGAGCACCACATCGGGCACCGCATCGCGGCGCATCTCGACCACCACGCGGTAGCCGTCGCGGTCGGATTCGTCGCGCAGCGCGGCAATGCCTTCGATCTTCTTGTCGCGGACCAGTTCGCCGATACGCTCGACCAGGTGCGCCTTGTTCACCTGATAGGGAATCTCGGAGACGACGATCGCCTCGCGCTCGCCGCGCAACGTCTCGAATTCGACCTTGCCGCGCATCACGATGGAGCCGCGGCCGAGATGGTAGGCGGCGCGGATGCCTTGGCGGCCGAGAATGATGCCGCCGGTCGGGAAATCCGGACCGGGCACAATCGCAATCAAATCCTCGATCGACAGCGCCGGATTCTCGATCAGGGCCACGCAGGCGTCGATCACCTCGCCAAGATTATGCGGCGGGATATTGGTCGCCATGCCGACGGCGATACCGCCGGCGCCATTGACCAGGAGATTGGGAAAGCGCGCCGGCATCACCACCGGCTCGCGCTCGGAATTGTCGTAGTTGGGTTGGAAGTCGACAGTGTCCTTGTCGAGATCCTCGACCAGCGCGTTGGTCACGCGCTGCAGGCGCACTTCGGTGTAGCGCATGGCTGCCGGCGCATCGCCGTCGACCGAGCCGAAATTGCCCTGCCCGTCGATCAGCGGCAGGCGCATGGAAAAATCCTGCGCCATGCGCACCAGCGCGTCGTAGACGGCCTGATCGCCGTGCGGATGATATTTGCCGATGACGTCGCCGACGACGCGCGCGGATTTGCGATAAGGCCGGTTCCACTCGTAGCCGTTCTCGTGCATCGAATACAGGATGCGCCGGTGCACCGGCTTGAGCCCGTCGCGCGCGTCCGGGAGCGCGCGCGCCACGATCACGCTCATGGCGTAATCGAGGTAGCTCTTCTTCATCTCCTCGGTGATGGAGACGGGGCGTATGTCGGAGGGGCCGCCGTCTTCAGGCGGGAGAGTATCCTGGTCTGCCAAGGCTTAGAGTTCCGCTTCGAATTTTTCGCCGAATCGCGTGCGAATTTCATAGCCGATCAAGCGCCGCAGCGCCACCCAAATCGGAAGCGCGACAGCACGATTTTCCATAACAATTTCAACGCCTTATTTCGACAACTCCCATCATTTTCATGACCAAGCCGAGAGTCCTGAAAACCGTATCGAGCAATGCTGGCAAAATTGCCGCCGGCCCCTAGGATGGCGGCGCAAAACCGCACCAGGGAGACACCGGTGGTTCAACTCATCGACAGCGACATCCGCACGCGCGAGGTGCTCGGCTGGAAGGGCGTCCACGTCCTCCATTTCATGGGCTCGTCGTGCTCGCAAAAGCTGCGCGTGTTCCTCAACCTCAAAGGCATTCCTTGGCAGTCGCATCACGTCGATCTGCCCGCCAACGAGAATTTTCAGCCTTGGTTTCTCGGCATCAATCCGCGCGGACTGGTGCCGGTACTGGTCCACGACGGCGTCGTGCACATCGAAAGCAACGACATCATCCAGTACCTTGAACAGACGTTTCCGGCGCCGAAACTGATCCCGGCCGGCCACGAGGACAAAGTCGCCGCACTGCTCAAGCACGAAGACGATCTGCATCTCGATCTACGCACGTTAAGCTTCCGCTTCGTATTCGCCCCGCCGGGTCCGCCGAAGCCCGCCGCCGCCCTCGAAAGCTATGCCGCCAACGGCACGGGCACCGTGCAGGGCGCCAAAGACGACGAGAAGCAACTCCAGATCGCGTTCTGGCAGCGCGCCGCCAGGGAAGGTTTCACCGATGAGCAGGCGCGCACGTCGGCCTTGAAATTCCGAGCCGAGTTCGATGCCCTCGACAAGATTCTGGCGAGCCAGCCCTATCTGATGGATAGCGGACTCAGCGTGCTCGACATCGCGTGGCTGATCTACGAACACCGGTTGTCGCTCGCCGGCTATCCATTCGAGCGGCTGCACCCACACGTCCATACCTGGGCCAACAGATTGCGCGCGATGCCCGAATTCGCCAAGGAGGTCGGGCAGCTTCGCCATTCCGCGGAACAACTCGATGCCATTCACCGCGCCCAGGCGGGCGAGTCGCTGGAAACGGTTGCTGGATTCTAGCACCGTCTTAACCGCGGACCGCAACTATGCATTTCGAATACGCAATCTCGGCGTTGCTGACACTGTTCGTCGTCGTCGACCCGGTCGCTTTGGCACCGACATTCCTAGTCGTGACCGAGGGCATGCCGCGCCATGCGCGGCGCAGCGTCGCCGTGCGCGCCAGCATTATCGCCGGCGCGATCCTGATCGGCACGGCGCTGATCGGCGATTGGCTTCTGGGCACGCTTGAAATCTCGCTGTCGGCATTCCGCATCGCCGGCGGCCTGCTGCTGTTCTCGATCGCGACCGAAATGGTATTCGGCGTGCGCAGCCGCCACGAAGGCGAGGCCGCCGAAGAGGCGATGGAGGAGCGCGTGCGCAACGTTGCCGCCTTTCCGCTGGCGATCCCCCTCCTCGCCGGCCCGGGCGCCATCACGGCCGCGGTATTGCTGGCCGGCCGCGCCGAGCGCGATCCGGTCCTGCTCGGGATGCTGATCGTGGTGATCGTCGCCGTGGCGGCGGCCTCCCTCGTCAGCTTTGCGCTCGCCGAGCGCATCGGCCGGCTGCTCGGCATGACGGGGAACATCGTGCTGTCGCGGCTCCTGGGCGTGCTTCTCGCCGCTCTTGCAGTGCAATATGTCATCGACGGCATCCGCGCCGCGCTGGCGGGTTGATTGGACCTTGGTCCAGGGTGCGCGATTCCGCTCGCCCGTCCGATGAATTCGGCTTAGGTTTCGGCTGCGTCATGCCGGGAGGGCGGAATGAAAAAACGAACATCGTTCGGCTTTGCAATATTGCTTTTGATCGGGGCCGTTGGCGCGGCCTCGGCGCAGACCATGAGCTTCGCCGATGCGATCGATCAGCTTGCGGCCGCCTGCCGCACCGATCTGCAAAAATTTTGCCGCGGTGTCGAACTCGGCGGCGGCAAGCTCAAAGCCTGCCTTGATGCCAATCAGGCCCGCGTTTCTCCGCGCTGCCAGCAAACCCGCCTCCAGGTTTATGCATCGATCAGCCGGCGCATCGCGGCACAGCGCAGTATGGGAGAGGTTTGCAGCGCAGATTTCGCCCGGTTGTGCGGCGTGTCACCCGTCGACGGTAACCTCGTGACCTGCCTTCTGAGCGTTTCGCCGGCGTCGATCAGCCCCGGCTGCAATCAGGCTTTTACCGATAGCGGCTGGCGGACCGAGAGGGCGCAACAATGAAAAACAGCCACATCTACGCCGGCTGCGTGCTGCTCGTATCCCTGGCGTTGACCGCCGCCGTCGCGCAGACGCGCTTGAACTCCGGCCAGATTGCCACCAGCCTGCAGGGCGTTACCGGCACGCCGCTGCGGATGACAGCCGCGCAAATGCGGCAAACCGCGCTCGAGAATATCCGGCTTCATCCCGGCAGCGCGGTCGGCCGGCCGCCGCTGTTTCCGGAGCTTGAAAGTCTCGCGCAGTTCACCGTCGAGGTGAATTTTGATTTCGGCTCGGCGGCAATCCGCCCCGAGTCCTATCGAACCGTCGGCGCCATTGCCGACGCGCTGCATAACCCGATCCTGCTGAGCTACGGGTTCCTGGTCATCGGTCACACCGATGCTGTCGGCGGCCGGCAATACAATCTGGATTTAAGCCAGCGCCGCGCCGAAGCGATCCGGGCGGCCTTGATCGATCCGTTCGGCATCAACCCCGCCGTGCTCGAGGCGGTCGGCCTGGGCGAAGAACAGTTGCGCGACCGGCAGCACCCGGATTCCGCGGTCAACCGCCGGGTTCAGCTCATCAATGTGGGCCGGAAATTCTGCTTCGGCGGTTCCGGCGAACGCGTGCCCTGCCGATAATAATGGGCCGCGCGCCGGCTTCGCCTCGCGGCGACGGCCGGTCTATTTGATTCCCAGCACCGCCAGCGTCTGCGGATAGTTCACGAGTCCCCAGAAGGCGGGATCGGTTCCGCCTGCCCGCCAAGTGAACGCATAGAATGCAGTCTGCGGATATCCGGCGATGAGTTTGACCAGGTCGCGTTTGACTTCGCTGGCAATCCCGATGTCGCTCTTACAGCCGGCGACATGGGCGATATCGCAGCCGGTTTCGGAGACATAAACGCGGCCCACGCCGTGCGCCGCGATGTTTTCCTGCACGGCGCGGGCATTGAACGAATAGCCGCCGTAAAGATTGAGCCCGATCAGATCGAGCTTGGCCAACTCCGCCTTCGCCCAGCCGTCAGCGAAATCGCCTGAGGTTTCGTAAGATACCCGGCCCGAATAAATTGCATGAACTTGTCCGGCCAAGTCGCTGATGTGAATTGCCCATTGCGACGCTGATACGCCGGACAGGCGGTATTCCTGCTCATTGCCGAGGCTGAATTGCGGAATGCCGTTGGCCTGCGCCCACCGCGCCTCTTGGTTGGCTTGCGCGTCGTATTCGGCGAATTGAGAGCGATCGAGCTTGCCCCACTCGCCGCCGACGATGACGTAGAAACCGCGCGCCGCCGCAAACAACGCCAACGCTTTGGAGTTGGCGTCATTGAAGCCGAAATAAGCGGTGCGGATGCATCGCACGCCGGAGCTTTCGAGCCGGCGCAGATCCTGTGCGACCTGGCCGCTCGGCGAGAGATCGTAGTGTTGGGTGTCGTGACCGTAGTTGAAACACAGGCCCGTTGGCGACGAGGCCGGACCGGCCATTGCCGGCCCGCCAGCGAAAACAAGCAAACATGCGAGCGACGCGGCGCTCGCGCAACGTCTGCGAAATCTCTCCGTCATTGTTGAAACGACTCCAAAAATTCCGCGTCGCCCGAGCTTGTTTAGCCGCATCACCTCAATATTGATCGAGTGTGTGCCGCGCTATCCGGAAGCGCAGCGTAAGCCTTCATTAACTATAAAAGTTCACGATCGCTTAGGGTGCTGGGAATTCCCAAACGCGGAGATCGGTCATGGCGGCTTCGGCAATTTCTGCGGCGGGTTTTCATGCCGCGAACAAACAAGGCGTGCAATCGCTCGGCCAGCACAAGCACGACGGCGGACACCACGTGATGTCGATCTCCGACATCGATCAGATGGGCTCGAGCGTAGCGACCGCACCCAGTTCGTCCGGCAAGATCGGGAGCCGCGTGAACATCACGGCCTGAGTGTCGGGGCGGCGGAAGAAACGAATGCAATCGGTCCTATTCAGCGTTCGCGCCGCCGAGCCGTCGGATGTGCCGTCGCTGATGCGGCTCAAGCGTCTGTTGGCGGAAAGCGAAGACACGGTGGCCGCGGTTCGCGCCACGGCGGCTGATTGGCTGCGTGACGGATTCGGCCCCGATGCCGGCTTTTCCGCCTTCGTGGCTGAAGCCGGCGGCGGCATCGTCGGCATGGCGACCTATAGCCGGCGGATCGTCACCGGGTGGAGCGGCCCCGTGGTGCTGCTGCAGGACCTGATCGTCGAGCCGCAATGGCGCCGTCACGGCGTCGCCGGCGCGTTGGTGACCCGCGTTGCGGCGCTGGCGCGCGACCTCGGCAGCCCGATCGTCGAGCTCACGGTGCGGGCCGGCAATCCGGCGCAAGATTTTTATTTGCACAACGGCTTCACGCCGGTGCCGCAATGCGTGACTTTCATCCTGGCCGGACCGGCGCTGGAAAAGCTCGCCGATCAGGACAAGGACAAGCTCGCTTTGGCCGGCTGACGTCCGCGCTGCTTCTGCGCTGCTCACCAGAAGTGCGGCTGCCAGACCATCAGGGCGAAGATGGCGATGACCCCGACGAAGGCCGGCCAGCCGAGCACGAACCAGATCCGGTAGAGCCGGTGATAGGCGTCGGGCAAAGGCTTTTTGTCGACCGCCGCAGCCTGCGCCAGATTGCGCATGCGGATCTGGATGTACACGACGGGCAGCCAGCACAGCCCGACCAGCACGTAGAGCAGCAGCGACAGCACGATCCACGATTCATCGAACGGCGACAGGCCGATCGCCCAGGCCAGCGCGAAGCCGCTGACCGGCTGCACCACGACGGCCGTTGCCGTGAAGATGGTATCGGCAACGACAACGTAGCGCGCTACCAGCGCGATGACGCCGGAGTGCTGCGAGCGATTGGCCTTGAACATGAAGAAGGCAATGCCGAGGCCGGTGCCGAACAGCACCGAGGCGCCCAGCACGTGTATGAACTTGAACGCCAGGATGAGGTCGATCATCGCTCGTCCAGGATCACCAACACGCGAAGCAATCCAGTCGCGCGGCGAAGTCCGGATCGCTTCGTCGCCTGCTCCTCGCGATGACGGCCTAGAACGGAATCTCGTCGTCCATGTCGCCGCCGCCGCCGCGCGCGGCGGCCGCGGCTGCGACTTTGCGGGTCGGTCCGGGCGAGCCGAAATCGCCGCCGGAATCGTCGGCGCCGAAATCGCCGCCACCACCCGAACCGGCGCCGCCGGGACGGTCAAGCAGCGCGAGTTCGCCGCGGAAGTTCTGCAAAACCACCTCGGTCGAATAGCGGTCCTGGCCGGACTGGTCCTGCCATTTGCGTGTTTGCAACGCGCCTTCGATGTAAACCTTCGAGCCCTTCTTGAGATACTGCTCGGCGATCCGGCACAGGTTCTCGTTGAAGATGACGACGCGGTGCCACTCGGTCTTCTCGCGGCGCTCGCCGCTGGTCTTGTCGCGCCACGATTCCGAAGTGGCGATGCGCAGATTGGCGATCGGCCGCCCGTCCTGGGTGCGACGAATTTCGGGATCGGCGCCGAGATTGCCGACCAGGATGACTTTGTTGACGCTTCCCGCCATGACGCTCTCCGTTGACTACCGGGCGCCCCTGCACCTGCCGGCCTGCGAACCTAGTGCTGGACCTGCCCGTTGCACCAGCCCGCGGCTGCCGCCATCGCCACTTTCCACACAGACTTCGGCGCCGCCGCGGGCATGGCGCATAATGTTCTTATTTTGTTCTCGTGAGAAAAGCAAGAGCGGACCGCCAAAGAGGCAGCCAATCTTCGACCATTCCTTGTGGACAAGGCGCCCCCTGCGGCCGGCGGCCTCGCGACGGATTCCCTAATGCGGGACAAAAAGGCACGGGCGGGGGAGCGCAATTGACGTGTGCGGCGCAGGACTGCGGCTTAGGACGCGCGACGCGGCGGAAGTCGTCGGACTCCGCGATGATTCCCGTCCGTTGTTGTTTTTTTGCACTATCGGCCGGCTGAAAGAAGCATTGTACTCCCGCCTTCAGGATGGGCCCGAGGGTAACCGAGTGAGACGTCTCAGTTCGGCGCTATTGGTGCTTGGCGTTACGGCTGTGGCCGGCCTCACGACGACGGCCCGCGCGGCCGACTTGCCGACGCCTGGACCCTACGCGCCCCCACCGGCCTACATGCCGGCAATCTACAACTGGACCGGCTTCTACTTCGGCGCTCATGTGGGCGTGAACATCCTCACCGATGACGTGTCGGCCGACACCGGCGGAGTGCTCCTCACGCCCGGGCCCTCGGTTACCTACAATCCCGTTGGCGTCATCGGCGGCGGGCAGATCGGTGCCAATTATCAGACCGGCGCCTGGGTCCTCGGCGTCGAGGGCACCATCGCCTCATCGAACGTTTCGGGATCGGCCGTCGCCGCTTCGACGCTCATTCCCGGGCTCAGCGTGCGCTCGACCTCGGCGCTGCATTGGGTCGCGACCGCGACCGGCCGCGTCGGATACGCGTTCAATACGCTGCTGCTTTACGCCAAGGGCGGCGGCGCGTGGGCGGGCGTGCAATATTTTCAGGACGTGCTCTCGCCTCCCGCCGGCCCTGTCTTTCTCAGCCAGAGCAATAGCAGCACCCGCATCGGTTGGACTGCCGGACTAGGATTGGAGTACGGCCTCACCGAGCATGTATCGGGGCGTCTCGAATACGATTTCATGGATTTCGGCACCCAGAGCTATCCGTTTGCTCTCGTTCCACAACCGATGTCGATCCAATCGTATATGCACGAGATCACCGTCGCTGTGAGCTACCGCTTCAATTGAGGTGGAGGCGGCGCGAGCCGCCAGGTACCGCGTACCATCCCGTTTGAGGCGAGCGGCAAGGGCCGGCCAGATGCCGGCCCTTGTGTTATTCCGGGTCCGCCGCATTCAGTTCCGTTGTGTTTTGCGGGAAATCCCCGGCCCTCGCCCTGGAATTGCCCGGCCGTTCTCACTATGTTCAATCGACGTTTGCGCCATCACCCGCGGCGGCGAGCCCAGGGACAACAGCCATTTTTCGAATGAACGACCTGTTCGACAGATCGAAAAAGACTGCCGAGAAAGCCGACCGTCGCGTCATCGCCATCCGCGGCGCGCGCGAGCACAACCTCAAGAACGTCGATCTCGACATTCCGCGCGACCGCCTGGTGGTGCTCACCGGCCTGTCCGGCTCCGGCAAGTCCTCGCTCGCCTTCGACACCATCTATGCCGAAGGCCAGCGCCGCTACGTCGAGAGCCT
>DATJYT010000257.1:0-5444 GCA_035499475.1 Xanthobacteraceae bacterium
GACATTCTCTGTCGCTTCGAGCGCATGCGCGGGCGTGACGTGCTGTGGCAGCCGGGCACCGATCACGCCGGGATCGCCACGCAAGCGGTAGTCGAGCGGCAATTGATGGAGCGCCAGGAATCGAGCCGCGCCATCGGCCGCGAGGCCTTCATCCAGCGCGTCTGGGAGTGGAAAGCGGAATCCGGCGGCACCATCATCGGCCAGCTCAAGCGGCTTGGCGCATCGTGTGACTGGTCGCGCGAACGCTTCACGATGGACGAGGGCCTTTCGCGCGCGGTGCTGAAAGTCTTTGTCGCGCTCTATCGCGAAGGGCTCATTTACAAGGACAAGCGCCTGGTCAACTGGGACCCGAAGCTTAAGACCGCCATTTCCGATCTCGAGGTGCAGCAGGTCGAGACCAAGGGCCACCTTTGGCACATCAAATATCCAATCGAGGGCAGCGATGAATTCATCGTCGTGGCCACGACCCGGCCCGAGACCATGCTGGGCGACGTCGCCGTCGCCGTGCATCCGGAGAACGAGCGGCTCAAGCACCTGATCGGCAAGACCGCGGTTCTGCCACTGGTCGGCCGGCGCATTCCGATCATCGGCGACACTTATGCCGATCCCGAGAAAGGCACCGGCGCAGTCAAGATCACACCGGCGCACGACTTCAACGATTTCGAGGTCGGCAAACGCCACAATCTGCCGCTCATCAACGTGCTCGATGACGAGGCCGGTCTCGATCTGCGGGACAACGCCGCGTTTTTGCGCGACGTCCCGCCGTCATCGCAGCTCTACGAAACGCTGTCTCTGCACGGCTTCGACCGCTTCGCGGCGCGCAAGCGGATGATCGAGCACATCGAGGCGCGCGGGCTCTTGGAGAAGATCGAGCCGACGACTCACGTCGTGCCGCACGGTGACCGTTCCGGCGCGGTGCTCGAGCCGTATCTTACCGATCAATGGTATGTCGACGCCAAGACGCTGGCGCAGCGGGCGATCGCGGTGGTGCGCGAAGGCAAGACCGTGTTCGTGCCGCAGCAGTGGGAGACGACGTTCTTCAATTGGATGGAGAACATCCAGCCGTGGTGCGTGTCGCGGCAGATCTGGTGGGGCCACCAGATTCCGGCCTGGTACGGGCCTGACGGCAAGGTCTTCGTTGCCGAGAGCGAAGACGACGCCGTTGCCGATGCGCTCGCCCACTACACCGAGATCGAAGAAATCACGGCCGAGCAAGGCCACGACATCGCCGCCGATGCGGAACGGCGTAGCCGCTTCGCCAACGAGTATCTCAGTCGCGACGAGGACGTGCTCGACACCTGGTTCTCCTCGGCGCTGTGGCCGTTCTCGACGCTCGGCTGGCCGGACGACACGCCCGAACTCAAGCGCTTTTATCCGACCAGCACGCTCGTTACCGGCTTCGACATCATCTTCTTCTGGGTCGCCAGGATGATGATGATGGGGCTGCATTTCATGAAAGAGGTACCGTTTCGCGACGTCTACATTCACGCGCTGGTGCGCGATGCCTCCGGCGCCAAAATGTCGAAGTCGAAAGGCAACGTCATCGATCCGCTGGAACTGATCGACCAATATGGCGCCGACGCCCTGCGCTTCACGCTCGCCGCCATGGCGGCGCAGGGGCGCGACATCAAGCTCTCCACGCAGCGCGTCGAGGGCTATCGCAATTTCGCGACCAAGCTGTGGAACGCGGCGCGCTTTGCCGAGATCAACGGCTGCGCCCACGATCCCGATTTCGATCCTCATCACGTCAAGGAGACGCTCAACCGCTGGATCATTCACGAAACTGCGCGCGCCGGACGCGAGGTCACCGCGGCGATCGAAACCTACAAGTTCAACGAAGCGGCGAGCGCCGTTTATCGCTTCGTCTGGAACGTGTTCTGCGACTGGTATCTGGAACTGATCAAGCCGGTGCTGACCGGCGCCGACGGCGAGGCTAAGCGCGAGGCGCGCGGCGCCGTGTCATGGGCGCTCGACGAAATCCTGAAGCTTCTTCACCCCTTCATGCCGTTCATCACCGAGGAGCTCTGGGAGGTGACGGCGGAAGGCCGCAAGCGCGACCACATGCTGACGCTCGATGCATGGCCGGAGCACGACGGCCTCGACAATCCGTTGGCAGAAGAGGAGATCGGCTGGGTGGTCGATTTGATCACTGCCATCCGTTCGGTGCGCGCCGAGATGAACATCCCAGCCGGCACGAAGCTGCCCCTCGTTCTCGTAAATCCGTCACCGGAAGCATCTATTAACGCGAGATATTGGTCTGAATTTATTCAACGCTTGGCCCGAATAGAGGACATTTCTTTTCACGACGCGGCGCCGCAGGGCGCCGTGCAGCTCGTCGTGCGCGGCGAGGTCGCGGCGCTGCCGCTCAAGGGCGTCATCGATCTCGCCGCCGAGCGTGCCCGGCTCGCCAAGGAAATGGCGAAGTGCGATGCCGACATCGCCCGCGTCGACCAAAAGCTCGGCAATCCGAATTTCGTCTCCCGCGCGCCCGAAGAGGTCGTCGAGGAGGAAAAGGAAAAGCGCGAGGAAGCGCTCGCCCGCAAGGCCAAGATCATCGAGGCGCTGGATCGGCTCAAACCATCCGCCTAGCGCAAAGCGGCCCTGCGCGACGCCGAGCGCCATTGCGCGGTGGCCGCGGCACTCGCTACAACTATGGAGCGAATCGGGCACGAGGGGCCGATCATGGCCGACGCTGACAAGAACGTAGCCATTCTCAAGGAAGCCTATGCGCGTTGGGCCGCGAGCAAGGGCACCAGCGCCGATCACTGGATGTCGATCATGGCCGATCGGCTCAAGTTCGGCTCGCTCGCCGAAGGTGCGCAGGGCACCGCCTATTTGACGACCTATCAAAGCCGCACTGCGCTCGCGGAATATTTCGCCGGGATCACGCGCGACTGGGAGATGATCGAATACGTGGCCGAGCATTATGTCGCCCAGGATGACCGCGTGGTGATGCTCGGCCGTTGCGCCTGGCGCAATAAGCGCACCGGCAAGGTGGTGCGATCGCCAAAAGCGGATTCCTGGCGTTTCGTCGGCGGCAAGGCGATCGAATTCTACGAGTATTACGATACCGCGCAGTTGCGTGACGCCGTGTCCTGACGGTTCGCATGCGGATATTTCTTGCGGGCGCAAGCGGCGCCATCGGGCGGCGGCTGACGCCGCTCCTGATTGCCGACGGACACAAGGTCATCGGTGCGACGCGCTCGGCCGAGACCGCGGCGCATCTGAGGTCCGGCGGGGTTGAGGCCGTCGTCGCCGACGTTTACGACGCGCAGGCGTTGCGGGAGGCCGTCATCCGGGCCGCGCCCGACGTCGTCATGCACCAATTGACCGACTTGCCCCATGAGCTTGACGAGACGCAACTCGCCGCAGCCTACATTCGCAACGCTCGCATTCGCACCGAAGGGACGCGCAAGCTGGTGGCGGCGGCGCAAGCCGCCGCGGCGCGCCGCTTCATCGTGCAAAGCATCGCTTTCGGCTACGCCCCCGGCAACGAGCCGCATGACGAGAGTGCGCCCTTCAATCTCGCCGACGGCCCACGCCTCGCGACCGTGCGCGCCGCCGCCGAAATGGAGCGGCAGGTGCTGACGTCCGGCATGGAGGCGATCGTCCTGCGCTACGGCCTGTTCTATGGCCCGGGCACGTGGTCTGAGGGCCCAGCGCGCAAGCCTTCGCTCCATATCGATGCGGCCGCGCAAGCGGCGCTGCTGGCGGTCACGCGCGGCGCCCCCGGCATTTATAACGTCGCCGATGACGACGGTACGGTCACCAGCGCCAAAGCCCGCCGGGAATTGGGCTTCGATGCCGGATTTCGAATCAAAGCGTGACCGGGCATGTGGCATTCCGGCTGAGGCTTAAGGCGGCCCGTCCGGTTTGAAAGGCTTACTCAGGTAAGGCGAGCCTTTGAGGCCATATCGCCATGGCTTCTCGATCGCCTTGGTGATGCCGATGCGCGGTCCCGAAACGATCTCGGCCGCACCCTGGCGCGCCAAGATTTCGAACGGCGGCTCATCGAGCGCGAAGCCGTTGTCGGCATGAGTGATGCGCAGCGCCTGGCAAAGTCGGCCGGGACCTGAGCACAGCAATCGGGCGTCCCGAACGCCGCGCCGCCGGCGCATCAGCGGCAGCCCGGCGATCGGCTCCAGCGCCCGGATCAGCACCGCGCTGGCGACGCCTTTCGGCTCGCAGACGAAGTTGAGGCACCAGTGGATACCGTATGAGCGGTAAACGTAGGCAAAGCCCGCAGGTCCGAACATGACGGCATTGCGCTCCGTCGGACCGTGGAAGCTGTGCGCGGCCGGGTCGGTCTGATGATAGGCCTCGACCTCGACGATGCGGCCCCCGACGCTATCGCACAGCAGCACGGCGCCGATCAGGTCGGGCGCGACCTCGTGCACGCTGCGTCTGAAAAAGGATCGACTAAGGCGTTTCGGCATACGCCATCGTTGCAGGAGCGCCACGCCTTGGTAAACTGATGGTTAGCCGCAGTGCACAAAGCGCGCGATTCTGTGTCCCGCGAGACACAGCGCCGGAACATTTGGCCGTTTCATATTTCAGCCGCTGTCGGCGCCGCTTTTTGGCCATAGGCTTCCTAGAAATCGATGGCCGCGGCTCCCAAGCATTTGCGCGAGAGCCGTCTTTGGTAATCCGGTTTGCCGAGCATATTTAGCTTTGGCCCGGGCGGGGGCGAGGGGGCCGCATAGGCCCGCAAGAGTTCGATGGACGCCAAGACAGATTTAAAATCGCGGCTGCCAAGCCGGCATGCCACCGAAGGCGCCGAGCGTGCTCCCCACCGTGCTTTCTATTATGCGATGGGCCTGTCCCGCGAGGAGATTCACCAGCCTTTTGTCGGCGTGGCGACCTGCTGGAACGAAGCCGCGCCTTGCAACATCGCGTTGATGCGCCAGGCCCAGGCCGTCAAGCGCGGCGTCGCCGCGGTCGGCGCCACGCCGCGCGAATTTTGCACCATCACCGTGACCGATGGCATCGCCATGGGCCACGGCGGCATGAAGGCTTCGCTGCCATCTCGCGAGGTCATTGCCGATTCGGTTGAATTGACCGTGCGCGGCCATGCCTATGACGCCCTGATCGGCGTCGCCGGCTGCGACAAGTCGCAGCCCGGCATGATGATGGCCATGTGCCGGCTCAATGTGCCGTCGATCTACATCTACGGCGGCTCGATCCTGCCCGGTACCTTCAAGGGCAAGCCGGTCACCATCCAGGACGTTTACGAAGCCGTCGGCAAGCACTCGGTCGGCGCCATGTCCGACGCCGACCTCGAGATTCTCGAACAGAATGCCTGCCCCTCGGCGGGCGCCTGCGGCGCGCAGTTCACCGCCAACACCATGGCGACGGTGTCGGAGGCCATCGGCCTCGCTTTGCCCTATTCGGCCGGTGCGCCGGCGCCTTACGAGATTCGCGACAAATTCTGCATGCTGGCCGGT
>DATJYT010000258.1:0-3522 GCA_035499475.1 Xanthobacteraceae bacterium
GGACAAGCGTATCGATGCGCTGCGGCGCATCACCGATCTTTTCGTCGCCGATGCCGACCGGCTCAACGATCAGCAGATCGACGTCTTCGATGATGTGCTCGGACACCTGATCAAGCGGATCGAGGCGCGGGCCCTCGCCGAACTCAGCGAGCGCCTTGCGCCGATCAAGAATGCGCCCAACGACGTGGTACGGCGGCTGGCGAGCGACGACGACATCACGGTGGCGGCGCCGATCCTGACGCAGTCGCTGCGTCTCAGCGACGGCGATCTCATCGAAATCGCCAGCACCAAGACCCAGGCGCACCTGCTGGCGATTTCCGAGCGTCCCAATATCAATACCCCCGTGACCGACGCTTTGCTGAAGCGCGGCGACGAACAGGTCTTCCATAAGCTTGCCGGAAATTCAGGCGCCAACTTCTCCGAGAACGGCTTCGCCGCGCTGGTGAAGCACTCCGAGCGCGACGAACAACTGGCCGAGAAGGTCGGCCTGCGCCTCGACGTGCCGCTGCGGCTGTTCCGGGAACTGCTCATGCGCGCCACCGAGGCGGTGCGCTCGCGCCTGCTGGCGCTGGCCGGCCCGGAAGTGCGCGAGCAAATTCAGCGCGTTCTCGCGACCATATCCGAGGATGCGCGCCACGAAGCCAATTTCCAAAGCGCGCAGGAAGCCACGAAGGCGCAGGCGCGCGCGCTGGCGCTGCAAGCCGACGGGCTCCTCAACGAAGCGTCGCTCTTTGAAGCGGCCAAGGCCGGCCGTCATGCCGACACCATCGCGGCACTCGCGTTACTCTGCGGTGCGCCGTTTTCCTTGGTGGAAAATCTTCTGCAAAGCGAGCATCGCGAGGCTCTCCTGGTCCCGTGCAAGGCTGCGGGCATCGAATGGCCGACGGTGCGCATCATCCTGAACAGCCGCAGCAGCGGGCGCACCATGGCGGATCAGGACCTCGACCGGGCACGCAATGACTACGGCAAGCTGTCGCAGAACAATGCCCGGCGCGTCCTGCGGTTCTGGCAAGTCCGGCAGACGACGTCGGAGTCGAGCGCGGCGCAAGCGCCGCCCGCGGCGCCGGTCGTTGCAAGGGCGCCGATCTCCGTCGCGCGATGAGGCTTTCAGAATAAGCCAAACCGCGGGCGGCCGATTACGGCGTTAACGCTTCATTAACCAAAACCACGAAATCGCCGTCTTTCTTCAAAGGCTTCGCCCAAGTGTCGCCGAACCGATGCCGGCATCGGCGGCCAGCTTGTGCGTCACGGCAGAATTGATTCGCGAAAGGTGAAGACCATGGCAGACCTGACCGCAGAGGCCGGTTTTGCCGCTCCTTTTACCGGAACATCATTATCTCGACGAAGCACCGCCGGCGTCGCGCTGTTCGCTTCGGCGGCGCTCGCGATTTGTCTTGTTGTCGCGATGACGGCGGTATCGATCGGGATGGCTCACGCCCGCACCCTCGGCACTATCATCGGCGGTGACGGCGCGCCGAGTGCCGCCATTGGTGCGTTCATTCGCCTTTGATGCCGGCAGCCTTGATGATCGGCCACCATTTCTCGGTTTCGGCTTTGTGATAGGCGGCGAGCTTTTCGGGACCTAACTGGTTCGCCGGAAAAATGACCTGACCGATCTTTTCGAGACGCTCCCGCACGGCGGGATCCGCAAGAGACGTGTTCACCGAGGCGACGAGTTTGTCCATGACCGGCTTAGGCAGTCCGCGGGGCGCCCACAGTCCTTCCCAGAACGAGATGGTCAGTCCGGGTATGCCCGACTCGCTCATGGTCGGGATCTGCGGCGCGCGCGGCCAACGCTCCTCGCTCATGATCGCGTAGGCCTTAAAGCCGCCGCTCTGGACGCTCGGCAGCGTCGCCGAGGCGTCGAGGCAAGACAGATCGATATGCCCGGCCAGCAGGTCCTGGATGATCGGACCGGCGCCGCGATAGGGCACATACTGAAACTGCGCCCCGGTCTTCTGCTGAAAGAAGATGCCGCAGACATGCGCGGCGCTACCGGCGCCGACGGTCGCGAAAGTGCTCGGAGCGGAGTTTCCTTTGAGCCAGGTGATGAGCTCGGCGGCATTTTTCGGCGGCAGGTCTTTCTTGCCGACGATCCACAGCGGCGCGTAGGCGAGCAGGGAGAGTGGCTGCAAATCCTTGAGCACGTCGTAGTCGACCGCATAGATGGCGGCGGCGCCGACATGGCTCGACCAGTTGCCGATCTCGATGGTGTAACCGTCGGGCGTGGCGCGCGCCGTGTGCGCGCCTGCGATCGTGCCGCCGGCGCCGGTGATGTTTTCGATGACGACCGGCTGGCCGAGCGAATTCTTCATGCCGTCGGCGACGATGCGCCCTAGCGTGTCGGTAGGACCGCCCGGCGGATTCGGCACCACCATAGTGATGGGATGCGACGGAAAATCTTCGGCCTCGGCGCCGCAGACACAGGACAACGTCGCGATCAACGCCGCGACCAGCGTGACATTCTTCATTGTGTTCCCCTTGGCTTCCCTGCACTCCACGATGACACGGCAGTTGGCCCGCTAAAAGGGCAGAAACGCTGTCGCGACCACGCGCCCGGTGTGCTTTCGCCAAGCGCTTTCCCAAGCTCTTGGAGCATCGATTGACGTTGCCTATATCGGCCCTGTAACCATCAGCAAATGTTTGCGATTTTCGAACGATTCCTGACGCCGACGGCGCCGCCGCAAAACCCGGAACCGCCGGACGGCCTGATTGCGTTCCTGTGGCACTTTGCCCGCCAGGCGAAATGGTTGTTCGCCGCTCTGTTCGTGATCGAGCTCATGGTCGCGCTGAGCGACAGCGCGGTACCGTGGTTCATGGGCCGCGTCGTCACCATGGTGACGAAAACGCCGCCCGACCGCTTTCTCGCCGAAGGTTGGCCGTGGCTCGCCGGCATGGCCGTCGTCGTGCTGATCGTACGGCCGGGTGTGACGCTGACGCGCTATCTCATCACCAACCAGGCGATCGCGGCGCCGTTCACCGGACTGATTCGCTGGCAATCGCACTGGCACGTCGTGCGGCAGAGCTGGGCGTTCTTTCAGAACGATTTCGCCGGCCGTATTTCCAATCGCGTCATGCAAACCGGACCTTCGGTGCGCTCGACGCTGACAGCGACGATCACCACGGTCTGGTACATTGTGGTGTACGGCGCTTCGGCCATCGCGCTGACCGCTTCGGCGGATCGTTGGCTGGCGGTGCCGATCCTGCTCTGGTTCAGCGCCTATGCGGGCCTGCTTCTTTACTTCGTGCCGCGCATGCGCGAGCGCTCCAAGGTTTCATCGGTGGCGCGCTCGACGCTGATGGGCCGTATCGTCGACAGTTATACCAATATTCTCACTGTCAAATTGTTCGCCCGCGCCCGCGAAGAGGACCAGTATGTACGCAACGCAGTCGACCGCCACGTCGACCTGTTCCTCGCCTCGCAGCGGCTCCTCACCGCATTCGGCGCACTGCTTGACGTTTGCAACGCGATGCTGATTGCCGGATCGGGCGCGCTGGCACTGGTGCTGTGGCGCTATGGCG
>DATJYT010000259.1:0-8530 GCA_035499475.1 Xanthobacteraceae bacterium
GGTGTGATCGATCGGCGCCTCATCGAAAGTGACATCGCCAGAACGTTGTCCGCATCGCCTGCGGATCGTCGTGAGTAGCGTTGCAGATGCCGGGAGCACACCATGAGACATTTTGCGAGAAGCCTGCTGGCCTTCACGACCGTTGCAACCCTGCTCGCGGCGGGTGCAGTCGCGCCCCGCGCTGAAACTTATCCAGCGCGGCCGATCCGCTTCATCAATCCTTTTCCGGCCGGCGGCCCGTCTGATCTCGTCAACCGGCTTTATGCGCAGCGGCTTTCGCAGGATTGGAATCAGTCCGCCGTGGTCGAGAATCGCGCCGGCGCGACCGGGTCGATCGGAACCGAGGCGGTCGTAAAGGCGACGCCGGACGGATACACGCTCCTGTTCACGGTCGATCTGCCGATCGTCATGGCGCCGGCGCTGATGACACTGCCTTACGATCCGCGGCACGACCTGATTGCGATCGCTGCGGTGATCGATGCCGAAAACGTGCTTGCGGTGAGTCCGTCGGCCGGCATCCACAGTCTGGCGGAACTGGTTGCAGTGGCCAAAGCCAAGCCCGGCACGCTGACCTTCTCGTCGGCCGGCAATGGCTCGCCCGCGCATCTGTGCGGCGAAATGATCAAGTATCAGACCGGTATCGACATGATCCACGTGCCGTTCACCGGTGCGGCGCCGGCGATGAACGCGCTTCTTGCCGGCAACGTCACGATGTTCTGCGGACCGATCGCGCTGGCAACGCCCTATATCAAGGCGGGGAAAGTGCTGGCTCTCGGCGTCAGCGGCAAGACCCCGTCGCCGCTCCTGCCGGGCGTGGCGCCGCTATCGGCGAGCTACCCGGGACTCACCATTACAAACTGGTACGGGGTCATGGCGCCGAAGGAGACGCCGGCGCCGGTCGTCGACAAGATACGTGACGAATTCAAGAGAATCTTCGACGATCCGGAGTTGCAGGCCAAACTGGAAACGCTCGGGCTGCGGCCAAGCTGGCTGACGGGCCCCGATCTCGCGCAAAGAATTGCCGACGATATCGCGAAATGGCGCGACTTCGTCACAACGACCAAGATCAAGGCGGAATGATTTGAGAGGGACATCCCTGAAATGAAGCGTCCAAATTTCCTGTTTTTCATCACCGACCAGCATCGCGCCGATTATCTCGGCTGTTCCGGACATCCGGTCCTCAAGACGCCGCATATCGACTCGATTGCCGCGCGCGGTGTGCGGTTCGAGCGTTTTTATGTGGCGACGCCGGTTTGCATGCCGAACCGGTCGACTCTCATGACCGGGCGCATGCCGTCGCTGCACGGCGTGCGCAGCAATGGCTCACCGTTGCCTCTGGGCTCCAACACGTTCGTGGATGCGCTGCGCGCGTCCGGCTACGCGACCGCACTGGTCGGCAAGAGCCATCTGCAAAATTTCACCGGCCAGCCGCCTATCCTCAAACGCGCGTCGCGCACTGGCGATCAGGAACTCGATCCAAGCTTCGCCGAAGCACGCAAGCCGGTGGCTGGCGATGGGCCGTACGACCAGGAGGACCCAAAGCGCTGGAAAGCGGGCCGCGACTTCGCCATGCAACTGCCGTTCTACGGCTTCGAACACGTCGATCTTTGCACCGAACATGGCGACCACGTCGGCGGACACTATTACGTCTGGCTGAAGGCGCGGCGACCCGACGCTGACGCGTTGCGCGACCGCGCCAATCAACTGCCGCACGATTATGTCTGCCCGCAGGCGATCAGGGTGCCGATTCCCGAAGAGCTTTATCCAACGTCCTACATCGCCGACAAAAGCTGCGAATGGCTCGACCGCTATGCCGCGGGCCCGCGCGACCGGCCGTTCTTTATGATGACGTCGTTTCCAGATCCGCATCATCCATTCACGCCGCCGGGGCGTTATTGGTCGATGTATGCGCCGCAGGATATGGCGTTGCCGCCCAGCTTCAATAGCGGCAACCGGCCGCTGGCGCGCCCGGTTGCCTGGGCGCTTGCGCAGCGCGAGAGCGGCAAAGCCGATACCGCGGGCCAGGCGGCATTCGCCGTCAACGACCGCGAAGCACGCGAGGCGATGGCGCTGAGCTGCGGCATGATCGCCATGATCGACGACGCCATTGGGCGCGTGCTCGGGCGGCTTGCCGCGTGCGGCCTGGCCGACGATACCGTCGTGATCTTCACCACCGATCACGGCGATTTCCTTGGCGATCATCGGCTGCTGCTCAAGGGCCCGGCACACTATGAGGGCATCACCCACGTGCCCTTCATCTGGGCTGAGCCAGGAAGCCGCGCGCCACGGCGCACGCCGGTCCTCGCCGGCACTCTCGATATCGCCTCGACCATTCTGGATCGCGTCAAGGTGCAGCCCTACAACGGCATCCAGGGCGAGAGCCTGCTGCCGGTCATCGAGGAGGCAAGCGGCGCCGTCGCGCGCGACTCGATGGTGATCGAGGACGACCAGCAGCGCGCGGTCTTCGGCTTGCCGTCGGGAGCGCGACTGCGGACGCTGGTGACGGAGCGCTGGCGCATGACCATCGCGCAGGGCGATGGCTATGGCGAACTCTACGATCTGCATAGCGACCCGCACGAAATGGATAACCTGTTCGATGCGGTGAGCCACTGCGATGTGCGGGCCGAGTTGATGGAGAAACTCGCCTATCGGCAGATGGAGCTTGCCGACCGCAGCCCGTTGCCGACCGGGCGGGCCTGAGCCAATGAGACGGGGCAAAGAGCTTCTTCCGCACGGGCGGCAAACTGGCTAACGTGCGGCGTTCTCTCGCCCGCCCAAACGATCCGGCGCCGCCGTTCGCCAATACTTTCACAAGCATGACCACAGGGGATCAGCCATGAAACTTGCATTTTTCGACAACTATAAGCTCGGCGTCGTGGTCGGCGATAAGATCGTCGATGTCTCGGCCGTGACCAAGGGCATCAAGGCGCTTGGGCCGCAGGACGTGATCCGCACCGTCATCGAAAAATGGAGCACCTACAAGGGCAAGCTCGCTGCCGCCGCCAAAAAAGGCAAGGGCAAGCCGCTCGCCAAGGTCAAGCTTCGGCCGCCGCTGCCGAAGCCGGAGAACATCATCTGCATGGCGGTGAACTACATGGAAGACGGCACCTTGCCGGAGCCCGCGCCGATCAACGCTTTCATGAAGTCACCGAGCGCCATCATCGGCGACCGCGACACCATGGTGCTGCCCGACATGGCGGCGTCGATCTTCGAGGGCGAAGCCGAGATTGCGGTCGTCATCGGCAAGAAGGCCTCCCACGTCAAGGCGGCTGACGCCATGAAATACGTGTTCGGCTACGTCAATTTCATCGACGGTTCGGCGCGCGGCGTGGTGCCGCCCACCAACGTGTTCTATCAGATGAAGTCGCGCGACACCTTCGCGCCGATCGGGCCCTATATCGTCACCAAGGACGAGATCAAGGATCCGCACAAGGTGAAGGTCACGCTGACCAACAACGGCGTGGTCTATCAGAACTTCAACACCGACGACATGGCGCACAAGATTCCGCGCTGCATCGAGTGGGTTACGTCGATTCACACATTGCTGCCGGGCGACATTCTCGCTACCGGCACCAATCATCGCGGCCTCAACCCGTTCATGCACGGCGATAAGATCGAGCTCACCTGCGAAGGCTGCGGCACGCTGCACATCACCGTGCGCGACGATCTCAAGCGCACTTGGGCGCGCATCACCCGTTTGCAGCACAAGCAGAGCGGCGCCGAAGGCGTGCACACCAAGCAGACCGGCGGCAAATACGCGAAGTGAGCGCGGAGCGGGCGCTGCCGGGGGCAATCGTCCCTCGGCTGCTTCCGCTAATGATAGCCGATGTCCGAGCGCACCTTGCCGCGGAACACCCAGTACGACCAGGCCGTGTAGACCAGGATCACCGGCAGCAGCACCAGCGTTCCAACCAGGAGGAAGGCCTCGGTGCTCGGCGATGCGGCGGCCTGTTCGAGGGTAAAGTGTCCGGGCACGATCATCGGCCACAGGCTGATGGCGATGCCCAGATAGGACATGACAAAGAGGCCGAGCGCGGCGGCGAATGGGGCGTATTCCGATCTGTTGTTGAATGAGCGCCACGCGAACCACGTCAAGGCCAAGGTGATGAGGGGCACCGGTGAGAGCCAGGCGATATCCGGCCAGGAGAACCAGCGCGCCGCGATGGCGGCATCGACGATCGGCGTCCACAGGCTGACGATGGCGATGGCGGCGCAGGTGCCGATCAGCGCCCGGCGGCCGAGCGCGCGGGCCCAGTCTTGCAGCGGCCCTTCGGTCTTGATCACCAGCCAGCCGGCGCCGAGCAGCGCATAGCCGAACATCAAGGCGATGCCGGTGAAAATCGAGAATGGCGTGAAGCAGTCGAACGAGCCGCCGACAAATTGCCGGCCCTCGACCTGGAAGCCCTGAATGAAGGCGCCCAGAATCACGCCCTGCGCGAATGTTGCAATGGCCGAGCCGGCGGCGAAACCGTGATCCCATAGGGTGCGATGCTCCGCGTCACGGAAGCGGAATTCAAAAGCGAGCCCGCGAAAGATCAGCGCGAGCAGCATGAGCAGGATCGGGAAGTAGACCGCCGGAATGATGATGGCGAAGGCGACCGGGAAGGCGGCGAGCAAGCCGACGCTGCCGAGGATCAGCCAAGTCTCGTTGCCGTCCCAGATCGGCGCGATCGAGTTCATGATCAGATCGCGCGCCCGGCGGTCCGGCGCGAAATTGTAGAGCATGCCGACGCCGAGATCGAAGCCGTCGAGCGCGACATAGAAAAAGACGCCGAGGCCGAGGATCACCGTCCAGATCGGCACGAGGTCGAGCGTTGGCGTCATGTCCGCGCCTCCGCGGTCGAGGAGCCCAAGGCATCGATCGGCGTTTTGGGCCTGCCGGCGCCGATCGGGATTGCTTCATCCGACGGACCGGGCCCGCGCCAGACGGCGCGAAGCATCAGCGAGAGGCCGACCGGATAGACCATCAGATAGACCGCGACATAGAGCAAAAGCGACAGAACAACATTGGCGCCGGTCAGTGACGGCGACACCGAGTCAGCCGTCCGCATCAAGCCGTAGATCGTCCACGGCTGCCGCCCGACCTCGGTCGTGGTCCAGCCGGCGATCACCGCGATGAAGCCGAGACAGGCCGCGAACTGGCAGAGCTGCAAATACCAGCGCGATCCATCCAGCCGCCTGCGCGCCATCAGGATGAGGCCGGTCGCGACGATTGCGAGCATCAAAAGGCCGATCCCGACCATGATCCGGAACGCGAAATAGACGATCGCGACCGGCGCGCGCTGATCGGCGGGAAAGTCCTTGAGGCCTTTGACTTCGCCGTCCCAGGAATGGGTCAGGTAAAGGCTGCCGAGCCGGGGTATGGCGATCTCGGCGAGATTGCGCTCCGCCGCCTGATCGGGCCAGCCGATGATCGAGGCCGGCACGCCGCGGCCGCCGTCCCACAGGCCTTCGATCGCGGCGAGCTTCGCCGGCTGATATTCGAGCGTGTTCAGGCCGTGGAGATCGCCGAGAGCGATTTGCAGCGGCACGAAGATCGCCAGGAACCACAGCGCCAGCCGCAGCATCATGCGGCCTTCGGCGAGCGTTTGCCCGCGCCGCACCGTATAGGCGCCGACGCCGAGGACGACGAAAGCCGTGGTCACGTAGAAGGCGCTGACCGTATGCGCGAGCCGGTAGGGAAACGATGGGCTGAAAATGATCTCGAACCAGTCCTTCGGAAAATACCGGCCGTCGATCACCTCGTAGCCGACCGGCGTCTGCATCCAGCTATTGGTGGCGATGATCCAGAACGAAGACGACAGTGTTCCCACGGCCACCAGAACGGCGGCGACAAAATGCATCGGCGGCGGCACCAGCTTACGGCCGAACAGCAGCACGCCCAGGAATGTCGCTTCGAGAAAGAACGCGGTGAGGCCCTCATAGGCGAGCAGCGGCGAGATGATATTGGCGGCGGCGTCGGAGAAGCGGCTCCAATTGGTGCCGAACTGGAACGGCATGACGATGCCCGACACCACGCCCATGCCGAAGGAGATGGCGAAAATCTTCAGCCAGAATTGCGAGAGATTGAGAAAGACCGGTTGCTTGGTCAGCGCATAGGCGCCTTCGAGGAACGCGATGAACGAAGCCAGGCCGACGGTGAACGCCGGCAGCAGAATATGCCAGCCGACAACCCACGCAAATTGAATACGGGAGAGGAATTCGGGATCGAGATGCATGGTCCGGCACGCTCCCGTCGCCGGCTTGATCCGCCAGCGTCTTCAATGCTGCCTATATCGAGCCTCGGCGACCGCGGTTCAACTCCTGTAATCGGCGGACTATGCCCTTAGTTCCGATAGCTGCCGTCGGCGGCGTCGAGCATGCGCAAATAGGCCGGCCAGTCGGCCGAGCCGCGGCCGGAATCGTGGTGCTCGTATTGATGCGCGGTCTTCTCGCAAATCTCCGCGGGAATCTCGACAAGCGCGCCGCCGGTCGCCTCCATGGTGAGCTGGATATGCGCCGCCTCGATCAGCGATTTCATCAGCACAAAGGCTTCGCGCGCCGTCTTGCCGACCGTGAGCAGGCCGTGGTTGCGCATGATCAGGGCACGGTTCTTGCCGAGCGCCTTGTTGATGCGTTGGCGCTCGCCGAAATCCTCGGTGATGCCTTCGTAATCATGATAACCGACGCGGTTGTGGAAGCGCACCGCCGGCTGCGAGAGCATGCGCAGCCCGTGCTTCAAACCGGAAATCGCCATGCCGGTCTCGGTGTGGACGTGGACGGCGCAATTGACGTCGGGCCGCGCCGAGAGCACGCCGCCGTGCAGCGTGAAGCCGGGGCGATTGACGCCTGCGGATTCGTCAAGATCGTCGTCCATGCTGACCTTGACGAGATTCGACGCCGTCACTTCGGTGTAGAGCAGCTCATGGCGCTTGATGAGGAACTGACGCTCTTCGCCCGGCACGCGCATCGAGGAGTGATTGTAGATGACGTCGCCCCAGCCGTAGTGCGCGATCAGCCGATAGGTCGCGGCAAGGTCGACGCGCGCTTGCCATTCGGCCGGCGAAATTTCCGCTTCGGCGACGGTCGGGACTTTGACGTGCGTGTTCATGGCCGGCTCTCCGCGTGGATGAGGGAGCTTAGCACCGGGCTCGGTATTCGCATATGCGCGCCGAGAGGTGCGCGTCCGGTGCGGTCCGGCGGAGCCAAATTGACCCTTGCGATGCGAAATGACAGCATTGCCGGAGATTCTGCCGACGCTTATCTAATCGGTTGAGCCGGCCGCTTTGGTCCGGCGAATCGATCGAGCCGGCAGAGCGGCCCGCGGAGGTCCTGCGATGGCGCTACGCAACGTAACGCTGGACGACAAATACGACCTCTCCCAGCGCCGTGTCTTCGTCACCGGATTTCAGGCGCTGGTGCGGCTCTGTTTGATGCAGAAAGAGCTCGACCGCCGCAGCGGCCTTAATACCGCGGGCTATGTGACAGGTTACCGCGGCTCCCCGCTCGGCACCCTCGACGCCCAGTTTCTTCGCGCTGCACCATTTCTCAACAAGAGCGATGTGCGGTTCCAGGCCGGCATCAACGAGGACCTCGCCGCCACGGCGGTGTGGGGCTCGCAGCAGGCGGAGTTGCGCGGGGAGGGCAAGTACGACGGCGTCTTTGCCATGTGGTACGGCAAGGGCCCCGGCGTCGACCGCTCGGGTGACGTGTTCCGTCACGCGAATCTGGCCGGCACCGCGAAGCACGGCGGCGTGCTGGCGCTGATGGGGGACGACCACACCGCCGAATCCTCGACCACCGCGCATCAGTCCGAATACCACTTCATCGACGTCATGATTCCGATTCTGAACCCGGCGGGCGTTCAGGAAGTGCTGGACTACGGCCTTTACGGCTGGGCGATGTCGCGCTTCACCGGGACCTGGGTGGCGCTCAAGTCGATGCACGAGACGATCGAGTCGACTGCGGCGATCGATGCGAGTCTCGAGCGCATCAATATCGTCACGCCGACCGATTTTGCGATGCCGCCCGGCGGACTCAATATCCGCCTCAACGACCCGATCCTGGCGCAGGAAGCGCGGCTCCACGACTTCAAGCGCGACGCCATGATGGCCTTCGTGCGCGCCAACAAGCTCAACCGCATCATCACGTCGGGCGGCCGCGATCCGAAGATCGGCATCATCACCACCGGCAAGAGCTATCTGGACGTCCGCCAGGCGTTCGATGAGCTCGGCATCGACGAGCTCAGGTGCAACGAATTCGGCATCCGCCTGTTCAAGGTCGGATGTGCCTGGCCGTTGAGCCAGCGCGAGCTGAAGGAATTTGCGCAAGGCCTCGATCTGATCATCGTGGTCGAGGAGAAGCGCTCGCTCCTCGAAGTGCAGGTGCGCGAGGAGCTTTACGGCACCGTCAACCAGCCGCTCTGCATCGGCAAGAAGGACGAAGCGGGCAACTGGCTGTTCCCGGTCAAGGGTGCGCTCGATCCCAACGAGGTCGCCATCTGCATCGGCGAGCGGCTCCTCAAACATCACCGCAACGACGACATCGCCGG
>DATJYT010000260.1:0-27928 GCA_035499475.1 Xanthobacteraceae bacterium
AGTGTATCGTTGACGTGCTTGAAGCGGTCGAGGTCGAGAAGCAGGACAGTAAAGGGATTGCCCCAGATGCGCTGGCGCGCGGCGGCGTCTTCGATTCGCTGCGTGACGGCTGCGCGGTTGGCGAGGCCGGTCAGGGCGTCATGGAGCGCCATGAACGCGATACGCTGCTCTGATTTCTTGCGCTCGGTAATATCCTCGATGACGACGATGAGGTACTGCGGTTGGCCGTTATTGTCGCGGATGATGATGCGATTGGTTGCGTAAATGAGCGAACCGTCGGATTTCGTCTCCACGTCGTATTCGTAATAGTTAGTCCTGTGGCCGCTGCCGAGAACCTGATTGTCGAGGTTGTGGATGAAATCGGCGGTTCGTTGGTTGTAGAAATCAAAAACGGTCTTGCCAATGAGATCTTTGCGTTCAAAGCCGAGCATCTCCTGGAACGCACGATTGACGAGAACAAATCGCCGCGTGCTGACGTCCTTGACGACGACCGAAATTGGAATGTTCTCGATAATCGAATCCAGGAACTGCCTGGTCTTGTCGAGCTCCTGCTCGGCGTGGCGTTGCTCGGTGATGTCGTCGTGGGTCGCGACCCAGCCGCCGCCCGGCAGCGGTTGCCGCGTGACACGGATCAGCTTGCCGTCCGAGTGCTCGTCGATGCGGCTCGAGCGTTGTTCCGACGGCAAGGCCGACAAGGCGGAAAGCTGCTGCTGAACGTCGCTCGCCCCTTTGCCGCCTTTGAGAATGCCGTTGCGCACTCGATGCGCGATGATGTCGCGATGCAGGGACCCGGGCTTCAGCAGATTGGGCGGCAAACGATACATCTTGGCATAAAGGTCATTACAGACGACGAGACGCGCGTCGTGGTCGAACATACACAGTCCCTGCGTCATGTTCTGCATGGCGGCGTTGAAGCGCATGCTCTGTTCCGCCAGGTCGCGCTGGCGGTTGAGCTCGGCCTCGGCGAGCGCGCGGATCTTGTCGGACTCCACGATCTCGGCGCGTGCGGCGTTGAGGCGCTCCTGCTGCTTCCACGACCGGGCGATCAACCATGCACCGACGATGATGATACCGATCATCGTCGCGGCGACGATGCAGGTCGCGACGGCTGTCGTTCTCCAGGTGGCAAAGGCGGCCTGTTCGTTCTGCGTCACGGCAACGACCAGCGGATATTTCGACAGGCTGTATGCCGCCGCAATGCGCGCCTCGCCGTCGACCGGACTGATGGAACGAGAGACGCCCGACCTCGAGCCCGACATCGCCTTCAGGACAGAGGCCGGGACAATCGCGCCGATTTGTCCGGCCCTCGGATAACGGGCCAACAAGGTGCCGTTGCTCCGCATCAACGTTGCGGCGTATCCGTCACCGAGCGCGGTCGAGCGAAAGAGTTCTTCGAAATATTTCATGCTGCTCGACGCAAACACGACACCCAGGAATTTTCCGCTCTCCGACCGGACGGCGCGGGAGATGATGATGACCCAGGCGCCATCGAGGCTGCCGTGGATCGGCTCGCCCACGAATGAGGACATTTCAGGATGGTCTTTCAACACCCTGAAATATTCGCGTCGCGAACGATCGGCGTTCGGTCTTGGGAATTCGCGCGCTTGGTTGATCCTCATGCCGTTCGCGTCGAGAATGCCGAGACCTTGGAGTTGCGGCAGCGTGGATTTCTTTTCCTTGAGAAAGGCATGATAGTCTTGGCCTGTCAGCTGCCGCAGATCACCGTCTTGCGCGGCTACCAGCCGTGCTTTTTCGGCGACGCTGACGAGGACGAGATCGGCGGCTTGGAAGCTGCGCTCCACAAGCTCTGACAAGGTCAGACTCTGACGCAGTAGATCGGTCTGCGCCTCTTGCAAGGTGTTTTGACGAAGCTGCGCCAGCACAGCCGCATCTGCCGCAACGATGGCAGCGATAACGAGCGCAGTCGCAATGACCAGCCTTTGGAGCCGACGTCGCGACTGACTGTTGCCGGCTGATGGCGATTGCATCTCGACAAGAACCTTGGCACGGACGCACAGCGGCACGCGATCGGGGCGATCGCATCAACGGCTCGACCGAACTGCTCGTTTGCGCATAGAAGCAAAAGTGCCTTGCGTTTCGGTAAATACTTGGGGTTGTTAAGGATTATTTATCCATGCGGTGATGCAAAATGGTACAGGCGCGGGTATGCCGCCCGCGCTTGCTCTCAAGACATGCGCTGCCGGAATCCGTCAGCGGATGGTTTTCAGGAACCAAACCGGCCGTGGTCGACGCCGTCATGCTGACGGACAGGCCGCCGGGACCGTAATTGCTCGGCCCCTGCAAGGACAAGTCAGCGAGGCCGATCCCTATCGAATGAACGTGCCGTCACGCAGCTCGGTAAACGCCTGCTGCAACTCGGCTTGCGTGTTCATCACGATCGGACCGTACCAGGCAACCGGCTCCTCGATCGGCTTGCCGGAAACGAGCAGAAAACGGATTCCCTCTCCGCCTGCTTGCACCGTCACTTCGTCGCCGCTGTCGAACAGAACCAGCGAGCGGTTGCCGGTTTGCTCACGGACGATGCTCTCGTTGACGCCGTCAGTTTTCTCGGTGAGGACCCCAAAGGGTTGCGAGGCGGCGCGGAAGTCGCCCGCACCCTCGAACACGTAGGCAAAGGCGCGCCGTTCCAGCTCGACCGGGATCGTCTTGCGCTTTCCAGGCGGCACCCAGACGTCGAGATAGCGCGGGTCTGCGGCGACGCCTTCGATCGGACCGCGCTTGCCCCGGTAATCTCCGCACACGACGCGGATGCGGGTTCCGTCATCATCGACGACCTCCGGAATTTCCGCAGCCTTGACGTCCTGGTAGCGCGGTGCCGTCATCTTCAGCGACGACGGCAGGTTGGCCCAGAGCTGGAAGCCGTGCATGCGACCTTGGCGGTCGCCTTGCGGCATTTCCTGGTGCAAGATGCCGCGACCCGCCGTCATCCACTGCACGTCGCCGGCTTGGAGGTTGCCGCGATTGCCGAGGCTGTCGCCATGCTCGACGCTGCCGGCGAGCACATAAGTGATGGTCTCGATGCCGCGGTGCGGATGCCAGGGAAAGCCGGCGCGGTAGTCCTCCGGCCGGTCGTTGCGGAAATCGTCAAGCAGCAGGAACGGATCGTAAGGGCCGGTCTCGCCGAAGCCGAATGCGCGGCGCAGTTTCACGCCCGCGCCTTCCATTGTGGGTTTGGACGTGACGATGCTCTTCACGGGTCGAATAGACATGGCTTGAACCCTTCACCGAAAGGATATCTTGAGACCAAGATGGGGCGACGGCGGGCCGAGGCAAGAAGGCACATCATTGATACCAGCGCGGCCCCAGATGATGAGGCCGCGCTGTGCCGGAGATGTACAGGCCGGTCAGGGATAATCCTTGCAAGAGCGCGCACCTGCGCCAAAAGCCTCTTCACATTCGGTGCGCGTGATCGGCCCGCGGCCGATGATCTTGGCTTCCAGGAAATCAACGACGGCGGCAACTTCCCGAGGCGTGAGTACGGAGCCCACCGGCAACGGCGGCAGGTCCTTGCCAACGTCATCCTCGCTGACTCCGCCGTAGCAGCGCTTTTCCGCGTAGGCCGTGTCGTCGAAGCGGGGCATGGCTTTGCCCGGCACGCCGCAACTGATGACCTCGATCAACTGCTCGCGCGGCAGCTTGAGTTCGCGCAAGTTCGCGGCGCCGCCGCTTGATTGCGGCTCTCCGGCGCCGTCGCCGGCCCAGCCATGGCAATAGGGGCATTGTGCCTTGTTGTAGAACAGGCGGCGGCCGAATGACGTGTCATCGGCGTGTGCCGGCAAGGCGCCGAAGCCCGCGACCGTGGCAAGGAGCGCGACAAGCCGCGTGGCGCATGAGCGCGCCGTCAGGAGCCGCAACATCACGTCCGCAAGGCTCAAAGACCGAAGACGAAGATCATGGTCGCCTGCGATACGTTTTTCATTTCCGGCGACCGCGCCAGCTTGCCGCGCGCATTGCGAAACAGTCCCGAGGCGATCGCGACATATTGCTTGCCATTTACGGCGTAGGTCATGGGCGGCGCGTTGAAGCCGCTGCCGACGTTGATTCTCCATAGTTCCTCAAGCGTCTCGTCGTCGAGGGCGAGGATCGTGCCGTCGAGCAATGCAGTCACGACGATGCCACCCGCGGTCGAAAGCACTCCGGCAAAGTTTGGATACGCGAGGTTGATGCGCTTTTTCAGCTCGCCTGTTGCCGGATCGACCATTGCAATGCCGCTGGTGTCACGCGCCGGATCGACGTAAGTACCGCCGTCGAACTTTCCCTTCACGTGGCGAGTGGCGTCCGGCGTGATGTCGGAACAACCCTCGAGCTCCGGGATATAGACCATCCTGGTGCGCTGGCTGTACGAGGCGGGCCAATAATTGGTGCCGCCGGCGTTGTTCGGGCAGACGTCACGCGTGACCTTGTTCGTGTTGACGTTGATGGGTTCCGCGTAGATCTGAAGGTCCTTGGCGGGATCGTAATCGACCGGTTTGCCGGTCTTCGAATCGATTCCCTTGGTCCAGGTTACCTTGGTCACGTGCTGAACGGCCTTGAAGAATTGGCCGTTGAGGCGGTCAAAAGTGTAATTGAAGCCATTGCGGCCGGCATGAGAGACGAGCTTGCGCTCTTCGCCGTTCACCTTGCTGTCGATCAGGATATTGCTGCCGGTCTCGTCGTAATCGCGATTGTCGTTCGGCGTGTACTGGAAGTGCCATTTGAATTTGCCGGTCGCCGCGTCGATGGCGAGGAGGCTCGCGGTATAAAGATTGTCGCCCGGCCGGTATGTCGCGTCGTAACCCGGCACCGGGTTGCCTGAGCCCCAATAGGTGATGTTGGTGACGGGATCGTAGGAGCCGGTGACATAGAACGCGCCGCCGCCAGTCTGCCAGGCGTTGTTATTGTCCTTCCAGGTTTCGCTGCCGGGTTCGCCGGGCGCCGGTACCGAATAGGTGCGCCAGAGTAAATCACCGGTCTTGGCGTCAAGTGCTGCAATCCAGTCGCGCACGCCGCGGTCGCCGCCCGAAGCGCCGATGATGATGGAATCCTTCAGTGCAAGCGGGGCGGCGGTCAACTCGACGTCCGGCTGATCGCGAAGGTTCTTGTCCCAGACGATTTTGCCGGTCTCTTTGTCGGTTGCGATCACGCGGCCGTCGTACGACGTGACCGAAATGACCAGATTGCCCCACAGCGCTACGCCGCGGTTACGGTCGAGCTTCTCCTGCCCGGGGTCCATCTTCCATACGATCTCGCCGCGCTGCCCCGAGCGCACGTCGATCTTGTAGACGACGCCCCAATGATCCGAAACGTACATGAAGCCGTCTTCGACCAGCGGCGTAGCCTCCAGCGCTTCATTGCCCGACGAACCGCCGATTGCGATCGCAAACGCGAGCTTAAGGTTCTTGACGTTTGACTTGTTGATCGCATCGAGCGGCGAGTACCGTTGCGCGTTGTAGTCGCGATGGTTCATCAGCCAATTTTGCGGCTCGGGATTGACGAGGCGCTCATAGGTGACTTCGGCGGCGTGCGGTGCCGACGCGAACAATACGGCGCCGCCGCCGACTGTAAAACCGACCAACGTGCACCCGACAATGCGCGATGCTGCCGAGGTTATGGCCATAGCTCGTCCTCCCCTGAATTTCGTTGGCAAGAGGGTAGGCCGGTTTCCAATGACGTGCAATTTGTCCGCGCAACTGCATTTTTAGCGCGCAGTGCCGTCGCTTGCGTTAATACGAAGTAACCGAATTTTCGCCTGCGGCATCGGCTATTGATAACCTTGATGCGAAAGATGCGCGTCAATTGCTTACGAATGCCATGAGTTGTCGGCGAATTGCCTGTAGGAGTGAGACGAAGAATCGTCGTCGAGACCAACGGTGGCGGAGGCGGCAAAGTTCATCATGAGTGCACCGGTGACCGCGCGAAACGCCACGCTTCAAGACGCCGGCAATGACGAGAATTCCGCCCGCCGCATTTTTGTCGCTGCGCGTCGGCCACTTCATTCGGACGAGTCGGGTTTGGTCCTCCGTGCCGAAAGAGTCGCGGCGATAGCCGCGGCGCATGCCGCCGCCGTCGACCGGGAGTCGCGCTTTCCGCGTGAAGCGATCGAAGCCATGCGCGCCGAGCGGCTCATGGGCGTTGCAATCGAGCGGGAGCTCGGCGGCGAGGGCGCGAGCCTCTCGGACGTGGCGGACATCTGCTACACGCTTGGCCGTTATTGTGCTTCGACGGCGATGATCTACGCCATGCATCAGGCCACGGTCGCCTGCCTGGTCCGGCACGGTAAAACCACTAATTGGCATCAAGGCCTGTTGCGCAGACTGAGCAGCGAGCAACTGTTGCTGGCGTCCTCGACCACCGAGGGGCAGGCGGGTGGCGATGTGCGTAACAGTGCGGGCGCAGTTTCGCGCAGCGATGCCGGAATTGCGCTTGAGCGTCAGGCGACGGTCATCTCTTACGGCGCGGCGGCCGATGCCATTGTCACCACGGCGCGGCGTTCCGCCGAGGCGGCGAGCGGTGATCAGGTACTCGTCGTATTCCTGAAGGGCGATTACGCGCTTGAAAGCATTGCCGGCTGGGACGCGTTCGGCATGCGCGGCACCTGCAGCGAGGGGTTCAAGCTCACCGCGCGGGGACGGAGCGAGCAAATCCTGCCGGCGAGTTACGGCGAGATCCACGTGCATACCATGGTGCCGGTCGCGCACCTCCTTTGGAGTGCGGCCTGGGCCGGCATCGCGGCTGCCGCCGCAGATCGCGCGCGCGCCTTCGTGCGCAGGGCCGTTCATCGCCCCGGCGGGTCGTTGCCGCCGGGCGCCAAGCACCTGACCCGCGCCAATGCCTCAATGCGCATGCTGCGCAGCCTCATTGCCGGCGCGCTGCAGCGATTCGAAACGATCTCAAATGATCCTTCGGCGCTTGAGGCCGTCGACTTTCAGACCGCCATGAATCTTCTCAAGGTCAATGCATCTGAGCTTGCGGTCGAGACCGTCATGAGCGCGATGCAGGCCTGCGGGCTTTCGGGCTATCGCAACGACGGCGAATTCAGCGTCGGCCGTCATCTACGCGATATTCTATCGTCGCCGATCATGATCAGCAACGACCGCATCCTAAACAATGTCGCGGGGTCCTCCTTGTTGAGTGGCGCGCCGCGGTCGCTGCGCGATTGACATGGAAAGAGGTGCAAGCGTCATGAACGTGGCTTTGAAGACGCCGACAAAGGCCGCCCGTTCGCTCGATTCGATCGCCGATGCCCTGCTGCTACCGACCGGCATCGACGGCGTCTACGCGCGCACCGCGATCTTCGAGCAGGTCGTCAACGGTCTTTCCGGGCTGATATCGCGGCACCGGGAGCCCGAGACGGAAGTGCTGCGCTTTCCACCTGTGATGAGCCGCCGTCAACTGGAGACGTCGGGATACCTCAAGAGCTTTCCGCATTTTCTGGGTTGCGTGAGCTGCCTCGGGGGCACCGAGGCGCAGATCAGCGACGCGGTCTCACGCCAGGAGGCTGGCGAAGACTGGACCTCGGCACTGTCGCCCGCCGATCTCGTGCTGAGCCCCGCTGCGTGCTATCCAGTCTATCCGTTGGCGGCGAGCCGCGGTCATGTGCCGGCCGAAGGTCTGCTGTTCGACGTCGCTTGCGACTGCTTTCGCCGCGAGCCGTCGAAAATGCTCGACCGACTTCAGTCGTTCCAGATGCGCGAATATGTCTGCATCGGAACGCCCTCACAGGTCGATGATTTCCGCCGGCGCTGGATGACGCGTGCGCAGGACATCGCCGGTCAATTGGGCCTGAACTGGCGTTTCGATCAGGCCAGCGATCCGTTTTTCGGCCGCGGCGGCAAACTGATGGCGGTTAGCCAGGTCGAGCAAGCCCTAAAATTCGAACTGCTCGTTCCCGTCCACTCCGAAGAGCAGCCGACGGCGTGCATGAGCTTTAACTGTCATCGCGACCATTTCGGCTCGGTGTGGAATTTGCGCAATGAGGCTGGCGAGGTGGCGCACACCGGCTGCGTCGCTTTCGGTCTTGATCGCCTGGCGCTGGCGCTGTTCGCGACCCACGGCATCGAGTTGCCGCTTTGGCCGGTCGCCGTCCGCAGGGCATTGATGATCTGATCCCGCATCGGATCCGGCGCGTCGAATCAAATTCCAAGCAGTGCACATTCCGTATAGGCAAGGTCGCCCAGCCGGGGGCGCAGCGGGCCCTTAAAATATTTCGGCATGCTATCGCGGCGGTACACGCCGATGAGGCCGGGTATTGGACCGTTGGAATCGATGATGACGAAGGGCCTGCCGCGTAGCGCCAGGTAGCGTCCGATCGGCGCCGCGAAGCGCACGATGTCGCCGATATCGCGGCAATAGATCATTTGCGCGCAGGGCACGACGCGTTTGACGAAGCGCAGCCGAAACACGAAAGGATAAGCGTGTTCGGATGTCGCGCACCATAAACTGCTGCAGCCATGCGCAGCGTGTTGCAGCAGGATCTCCTGGTCGGTGCGATCAAATGCGACATTCGGTTGCCAGCGGACGTCGTGCACCTTAGCCTTGTCGCCGCCGAAGCCGGGATTCAGCATCGGCAGCGCGATGAAGATGCCGTCGCAATAACGGGAAAAGCCCTGCGCCTCGATGATCGGCCGGGTGTGCGGCGCCGCCGAGATATTCATGTAGGTGACGTTCTTGTGCCGGAGTGCCCGTGAGATCAAGAGCGCCGCATAGGCCCGATAATCGGGCTCGACATACCAGCTCGAAAGATTGCAGCGCACGCCGCTTGCGTCTCCGGCCTTTATTTTTGAACAGATCAGCAGGACCGCCCCGACCGGCACGCCTCGGCTTTCCATCAGGTAGCCAAATTTTGGCAGGCCCGGCGGCGATTCTCGCCGGGCCAATTCCTGCAGTGCGCCGAGCCAGAAGTCCCCGGAGTGGCCCGGAAAGCCGCGCGTCAGCAGCGCCGCGACGCCGGCGATATCGCCTTCTTCGATCTGGCGGCAGCAGACGGCAGGTTGCGGGGAGGCCAGCATGTCAGCCGAGAAACGTCGTGAACCCGATTGAAAGCGTTGCCTGACTATATCGGTGCGGAATAAACAAACGGTAGGTTCTGCGGTCATGAGTGCAAGATTAACCATCACGGACCTCGCGCGCCCCGCTCTGCGATGTCGTCAAGGCCTATGAAAATGGCGCCTGCTCAAGCGCTACCGCTACGGACCTATGTCGAGAGCGGCGCGCTTGAGCGCTTCTTCTGGGACAGCACGGAAGGCGTCTGCACCAATGATCTTGCCTCGGGCACGAGTCTGGGCGGCCGATTGGAGGAACTCGCAGGCAAGTCGGTTCTACTGGCGACGTCGCGGCAGCTGACGGCGGCGCTGGCCCTCATCGAGCTCGATGCCGTTGCGCGGCGGATCACCGTCCTGCCGCCCGATGCGCAATCGGGGCACCTGTCCATTCTCGCGGCGCGCGCCGAAGTCGATGCGGTCGTCGTCGACGAGGGCTCGGCGAATGCCGGGGGGCTCGACCTACCGCTGCGGGTCATGTGTTCGACCGCAATCATGCCGATGGCCGCGCGACCGCCGGCGCAGCCGCCATCGGAGTGGGTGCTGTTGACGTCGGGAACGACCGGCGTGCCCAAAATGGTCGTGCACAGTCTGCGTGGGCTCACGGCTGCGATCGCGCCCGGCCGGCGCGCGGACGGTCCGGTTGTGTGGGGCACCTTCTACGATATCCGCCGCTATGGCGGCTTGCAGATTTTCTTCAGAGCGGTCCTTGGTGGGGCCTCGCTGGTGCTCTCAAGCGCCGGCGAGCCGGTTGCCGATCACCTCGAGCGGCTGGCCCGATGTGGGGTGACGCATCTGACTGGCACGCCGTCCCATTGGCGTCGCGCCTTGATGTCGCCGGCCATTCGGACAATCTCGCCGCGCTATGCTCGGCTCTCGGGGGAGATCGCCGACCAGGCGATTCTTGACAGCCTGCACGCGGCGTTTCCGCAAGCTGCCGTCGGTCATGCTTACGCTTCGACCGAAGCCGGCGTGGCCTTCGAGGTCACCGACGGTCTTGCCGGCTTCCCGGCCTCTTATCTCAATCGCGATCGCGATGGCGTTGAGATGAAAGTCGAGGGCGGTTCGCTGCGCATTCGCTCCACGCGCGCGGCTACGCGCTATCTCGGCGCCGACCAGCCGCCGCTCGCCGACAGTGACGGTTACGTCGATACCGGCGACATGATCGAGCAACATGGCGACCGTTATCTCTTTGCCGGCCGCGCCGGCGGCATCATCAATGTCGGCGGCCTGAAGGTCCACCCCGAGGAAATCGAGGCGGTCATCAACCGCCATCCGCAGGTGCGCATGTCGCTGGTGCGGTCGCGGCCAAACCCGATCACGGGCTCGGTCGCCGTCGCCGAGGTGGTTCTCAAGCCCGGTTGCGAAGGCGCGTCCGAACTCGACGAAGTTAAGGGCGACATTCTAAGGCTGTGCCGCGAGGCGCTGCCGCGTCACAAGGTTCCGGCAGCGATCAGCTTCGTGCCGTCGCTCGATGTCGGCGCGGGCGGCAAACTGATGCGTCGGCTTGGTTAGGCAATTCGGCTAAGCGATACGGCGGGGCGACATGGCTAGGAAATCAACCAAAGTGTCAGACAGGAAGCCTGCGGGCGCCGTGCTCGTCACCGGCGCAAGCCGCGGGCTTGGGCTCGCCATCGCCCGCAAACTCGCTGCTTCCGGTCACGACGTGATCGCGCTGGCACGGCAAAAGACCAAGGAAGTGACGGAGGCGATTGGCGAGACTGCGCGCGCGAAACGCGGCTCGCTGCACTTTGTCGCTTTCGACCTTGGCCGGATCGAAGAAATTCCTGTGCTCGTGCGCGACCTGCGCAAGGAATTCGGCCCATTCGCCGGTCTCGTCAACAATGCTGCGCTCGGCCTCGATGGTTCACTGGGCATGATGCACAATTCACAGATCGAGGAGCTGGTGCGCGTCAACACGCTCTCGCCCATCGTGCTGACCAAATACGTGGTGCGGAGCATGATGTCGGAGGGCGCGGGGCGCATTGTCAACGTTGCCTCGATCGTCGCTTTCACCGGCTATAGCGGGCTTTCCGTTTATGCCGCCACCAAAGCTTCGATGATCGGGTTCACCCGTTCGTTGGCGCGCGAGGTCGGGCGGCTCGGCATCACTGTCAATGCGGTGGCGCCGGGTTTCATCGACACTGCCATGACGCATGGTCTCGCTGGCGAGCAACGCCAGCAGGTGCTGCGCCGAAGTGCCCTGCGCCGGCTCGCCGACGTCGCAGACGTGGCGAACGCGGTCGAATTTCTGCTCAGCGACAAGGCCCGCAACGTGTCGGGCACGGTGCTGACCGTCGACGCGGGAGCGACGGCTTAATGCGCCCTCGAGCCGCCCCGCTTTGCAGCGGGGAGGCTCGTTGGTCAAGGCACTCGCCGTCTATGACGCCGCGTTATGGACAGGGATGGCGCTGGCCGTCATAGCCCAAGAACGTCCCGCTTGCCGGATCGTAGGAGCGGTAACGCGCTTGGCAGTACGCGACATTGCCGCTGTTTTGCGCCACGACGGTCGTGTTTGGTGCGGGACCGTAAGCGTAACCGGTGTAGCCGGAATTGTAGCCGTAGTTCCGATAGCCGTTGTCGTATCCGTAGTTGTCGTATCCGTAGTCGTAGCCGTACGGCGCTGCGGCGTAGCCGGGATAATAGTCGTAGTAGCCCGGTGCCCACAGCGGCGAAGTCGCCGCGGCCACCGCTCCACCGACGATGCCGGCCGCCGCGGCCGCGGGCCAGCCCCAACCGCCATGCCATCCACCATGCCAGCCGTGATGCCAATACTGTGCGGACGCGGGCGCGGAACTCGCAAGGACGAGGCCTGCCGTCAGTGCGAGCGCGGCCGCGCTGCCCAAAAGTTTCGATCTCATGTGGTTCTCCAAGTGAAGGTTCCAAATTGGGGGTTTGCGGACGGTCTTTGTCCGAGCCGCTTCAACGCTAATTGCGCGGAGCATGGTTCTGTTCCCAAGGCGACGCGAATTCGAACGCCAGTTCCCGCCGAAGCGTCGGCTGCGGCGCCACAATGATTTGCCGGCTATGACCCGAAAAAGCTATGTTTGAGCAATGGGGACGGCTTCGGCGCCATCAGCCTCAAAATGACATTGGCGATTTGGGCGGAAGAACGCAGGGACCGCCTTAAAGCCGCGCGTGACCGGTCCGGATGCGTTCGTATAACGCAGCGTCGAGCTTCACGTAGGTTTGCCGCGACGCATCGTCGAAAAAGATTGCATCGCCCGATGCCGTGGGGTCGAAGGCCTCGCGAATGAGATCGAGCTTCGTGTGTTTGAACGTCGCAGTGACCTTGACGCGGTCGCTGATGCGCAGGAACAGCGGCCGGGCGTAAGGTGCCAGGCGGCTTACGAGGTGCTTGCGAAACGCCGCGAGATCGAGCGTGCCCTCGACCACGACGGCTGCCATGCCGGCTGCACCTTCCGTTCCCGGAATGCCCACGCCGTACACGGTCGCTTCGGTGATTCCCGGAAACGCCATGATGGCTTCGGCGACTTCGGAGGTCGATACGTTCTCGCCTTTCCAGCGAAATGTGTCGCCGATCCGGTCGACAAAATAGAGAAAGCCGCCGGCGTCCATGCGCATGAAATCGCCGGTGCGGAACCAGGCGTCGCCCGTCTCGAATACGTCGCGAAGGATTTTGCGTTGGGTGGCGTCGTCGTCGGTGTAGCCGTCGAACTGTGCGCTGCCGTCGATGCGGCCGATGGCCTCGCCCGCCTCGCCGGTCGCGCAGCGAACGCAGCGGCCGTTTTCGTTGCGTGCCGGCGCTTGCGCTGCCGGGTCGAACTTGACCAACGCCAATGGCCAGCGATGGCTCAGGAATGACGGGACGCGGCCAATGGCGCCGACTTTGCCTTCGACGTTGTAGAGGGACACGTTGCCCTCGGTCGCCGCGTAGAATTCCAGAATGCGCGGTATCCGGAAACGCGCCTGGAATCTCTCCCAGACGTCGGCTCGCAGGCCGTTGCCGCAACACAGGCGCAGTCGATGCGCCACTTCAAGCGTGTCCTCCGGTGCGTTCACCAGATAGCGGCAGAGTTCGCCGATGTATTGGAACAGAGTGCAATCCCAGTCGTGGACGTCGCTCCAGAAATCACGCGCGGAAAACTTCTCGCTGATGAAAACGGAGCCGCCGCGGGCCAGAAGCGCGCCGGTCGCGACTACGCCGCCGATGGAGTGATACATCGGCAGGCAATTGTACATGCGGTCATCCGGTCCGGTATCCATCAGCCCGGCAAACCAGAGGCTCCATTGCATGACGCGGCGGTGGGTAATGTTGGCGGCTTTGGGAAGGCCGGTGGTGCCGGAAGTATAAATGTAAAGCGCTCGATTGGCTGTCGTTACGCCGCGGCGCAAGTCCTGTTGCAGCGGCTCAGGTGAGTTTTGTTCGACGTCAAGGTCGATGCGTCCGTCATCGCCTGCGCCGTGCCACCACACTTTTGGCCGGCTCGTGAGATGCGCCTCAGCCGACTGAAATGCTTCGCGTAATTCGGACGCGACGATGACGTGTTTCGGCGCGACAATGTCGATGCAGTGCGCGAGCGAGGGGCCGCGCAGTTGCGTATTGAGGAGCGATACAATTCCGCCGACGCCGGTGATGCCGAGCCAGATGGCGATGTATTCCGGCCGATTCGGCATCAGCAGGCAGACCGCCTCGCCTTTGGCGATGCGCTGACCGAGCGCCCAGCGTGCGTAGCGGTTGGCGCGCTCGCAGAGCGCCCGATAGCTGAGCGTCTCGCGCGCCGAGATCAGCGCTGGGGCTTCGCCGCGGGTCCGCGCCTGTTCCACGACGACGTCGAGCAGGAGGCGCTGGGGATTGCGGCCAATTGAGGCGGTGGCTTCGAGCGCGCGCACCCAGTCTCGTAAAGCAGTCTCTTTGCCGCCGATCCGCTGCGCCATTTCCGCATCTATCTGAGACATGAGCGAATGATAGCCGGACAAGGTGAATTCTTCACTTCAAGTTTGGAGCAAATCTAAACGATGTCAAAAGGCGCGGCTGAGGATGCATAAAAACCAAAGGGCGCCGGCTCCTGGCGCGCAAATATTTTTACGGTTTGTTTGTCGCTGTGACGCACTAATGATCGCGAAAATTCAAGGGGGTAAAACGTGCCAGCACCGCTCATCATCGTCACGCCGACCGATGTCGATCTTCCGCCAGATCCGATCCGGCCCGACTGGGTGCTCGAAGGATCCCCGCAGGTGCGCTCGAAGCGGGTGGCGGAAAGTGAAGACGGCACGTCCTCGGTGATGGTGTGGTCGTGCACCGCCGGCAAGTTCAATTGGTATTACTCGGTCGAGGAGATGCTGCATATCATTTCGGGCGAAGTCTTCGTCTCGGATGAAAAGGGCGAGGTGCGTCGCCTCGGACCCGGCGACACGGCGTTTTTCCCCTCCGGCAGCCGCAGCACGTGGCAGGTGCCTGAGCATGTTTTGAAGGTCGCGGTGTGTCGTCACCGCATGCCGCGCCCGCTCGGCTACCTGCTGCGGGCGTGGAACAAGACGGTCGATATTCTCACCGGGTTTTCCAAGGGGCGCGTCGCGCCTCTCTATCGCCCTTCCGCCAGCCCCGAAGGTTATCAAGTCGCCGCCGAATAGGCGCCGCGCCGCCGATCCGTGCTATCGTTGTCCGTGCCGCCACGATAAAAGCGGACGCGTAGGCGCGCCACGGGACGAATGGGGGCGGTTATGCTCAAGTTTGAAGGTGTCTTGCATTTCACCATTCCGGTCAAAGACCTCGACCGTTCGGAGAAGTTTTACACCGAGACATTGGGCTTCAAGAAAATCGGCCGCACCGACCGTATCGTCTTCCTGCGCGCCGGCGACCACTATTTCAATCTGACTTACTCGGAGAACCCGATCACGACCAATGCCGCCGGCCGGCACGAGATTCATTCGGCTTTTCGCATGACGCCACAGGCTTACGACGAAGCGCTTAAAATTCTGCCGGCAAAGGGTGTCGAGATCTTCAAGCAGGAGGATCGGCGTGAAGGCATCTTCGTCGGCCGCAGCGCCTATATCCGCGATCCGGACAGCAACGTGATTGAGTTCATCGATCTCGTTCGTGCCGCGACCTGAAATATCATCGAAAAGGAATCCGCACATGGCCCATGAGCCGGTCCGCCGCGTCGTCACCGGCCACGACGCAAAAAATGTCGCCAAGGTCATCATCGAAGGGTCGGCGGCGAACACCAAGACGCCGCGCGAGGGCGTCGCCTCGACGCTGATGTGGTGTTCGGATTCGATGCCGGTCGATATTGCCATCGGCGAGAACGCCGAAGACATGGGCGCACGCATTCTCAGCACCGCGCCGCCCGAGAACGGCTCGCGCTTTATCGTCATGGAGTTCGCGCCCGGTATCGCCTCCGAAATGCATCGCACCGAGACCATCGACTACATTGCCGTTCTCGCCGGCGAAATCGACATGGACATGGACGATTCCACCGTCAAGCTGCGCGCCGGCGACGTCATGGTTCAGCGCGGCACCAACCACGCCTGGGTCAATCGCAGCAAGGAGCCGGCGCGGCTCGCCATCGTCTTGCTTGACGCGAAACCGCTGGGCATCGGTCATCCGCGCCTGCGCGGCGATCAGGTCCGCTGATCGACTATAACGCGATAGGCCCGTCCATCGTCACCCGCGCCGGCGCCAACGCTTTGGCGAGCACCGAAAGCTGCGAGCGATCACAAAACGCCGGGATCACCGTCTTCGCTTTGGTCGCCTGCACCAGCGCGACGATGTCGGAGAGCCTCGGATGGACATTCCAGCGCAGGAACTTGGCGCGCCCGCTCTTGATCATGTGATCGGCCGGTGTGCCGGGCGCGCGATAACCGGTGAATATGATCGTGGGCTCGGCCAGGTGCTCCCATTGGGCGAGAAGTTTTGCGGTCGCGCCGGAGGTGCCGTCGGCCGATGCCGCCAGCATCACGCCCCGCGCACCTTCAATCGGTTCTGCCGTGACCATCAACGCTTTGACATCGTCTTCAACACCGGAGCGCAGCGAGATTGCATCGCCTCCCGCGAGCTGCCGCAATGCGGATCGCATAGCGTCATCAACGTAGATGTCGGTGTGGCCATCGCGCAAGATTTGCAGAGCGATCTCGGGGCCGCGGCCATTGGCCGGCGCCGGCAGCAGCAACGGACCATTCTCGACGAACGGAGCGAGTTCGCTCCAGCATTCGCCGAGCGATCTTTCATAGCCAGCATAGGAGCCATCGATCAGCACGGTCGCGGCGGGTTCCCGCGGCGGATCGTAAGCGTAGAGGATCGACTCCGCGGAAATATCGCCGGTGTAGAGCAGCCCGCCGCCGATAGCGAAGCGGAGCCAGACTCCGCCGGGCGCATGGCCGTTGCGACCGGTCTCGACCGCAATGCCCAAGATTTCGCCGTTTCCGCCGATCGGCAGGATCCGCTTGTCAATCTCCTGCGGCAGCCCGCGCGCAACCATTTGGGTCGCATAGACCGGCGGATTGCCGATCCGCGGCAGCAGCGACAAGCCGCCGACATGGTCCTTATGGCCGTGGCTGATGACGACGGCATCGATCGCGCCGATAGGGGCGACATCGGGAAAATGCCCAGGCGGCGGGCCTTCGCCCAGATCGAGCATCAGCCGCCGGCCGCCGGTCTCGACGAGGAAGCAAGCCGGACCCTTGGCGCCAACCCCGGAAATCAGCCGCAGCGATGCCGATCCGTTGCTCATGGCGTCTCTCGTTCCTATTTTCAGGCTGGAGTTTGCGCCTCACGGCGACATTGACAAGCAAACTGGCCGTCCTTATCAACCGCGCACGCTAGGAAATAGTGCCATGAAAGTCCGTAACTCATTGAAATCGCTGCGCGGGCGCCACCGGGATAACCGCATCGTGCGCCGCAAGGGCCGCGTCTACGTCATCAACAAGACGCAGCGGCGCTTCAAGGCCCGCCAAGGCTGACGCCGAGGGCAAAGACGTTGCCCAATCGCGTCGCATGATCGGCGCAATTTTGGGTACAATTCAGGCTTGTTGCTGCGCCGGAGGTGAATAGACTCGTGCGCATGGTTTTTCGATTCCCGGTCCTGGTTGGTGCCGCCGTGCTGGGCATGATGCTTGCCGTGCCGGCTTGGGCGCAAAGCTCGCACGATCACGGCTGGATTGGGCCGCCGAGCGACTTGCCTGAGGCCGGCCATGGCGGCGCCAAGTACAGCATCGACACGCTGTTCGATGCGCTCAAGATCGCGCCGGACGAGATCAGCGCCAAGGCCATCGAGGATCGCATCTGGTCGGTTTGGATGGCCTCGGGCAGCGACACCTGCAATCTGCTCATGAGCCGGGTGAGAGCCGCCACAGACGCCAAGGACTACGATCTGGCAATCAAGCTGCTCGATGCCATCATCGCGATCAAACCGGACTACGTTGAGGCCTGGAATCGCCGCGCCACCGTCTACTATCTAAAGCAGGATCTGGAGCACGCGCTGGCCGATATTGGCGAGGTGCTGACCCGCGAACCGCGCCATTTCGGCGCGCTGTCCGGTCTCGGTCTCATCATGCAGGATATCGGCGACGACAAGCTCGCGCTGGAGGCCTATCGCAAGGCGCTCGCGGTCGATCCCCACCTCGAGCACATTCCCGAGGTCGTGAAGACGCTGAGTGAAAAGGTCGAGGGCCGCGATATCTGAAGCGGTTTCGTTAGACTTCAGCGGCAGCTTCCGTTCCCACGAATGCAATGCGCATGAAGTTCGTCGCGCCCGGTGTGCCAAGCGGTACGCCGGCAACGATGATGACGCGCTGGCCGGCTTTGGCAAAACCCTCCTTGAAGGCCAGGCGGCAGGCCCGATCGACCATATCATCCTGATCGTGCGCATCTTCGGCAATGACGCAATGGATGCCCCACACGATCGACAGCTTGCGGCCGGCGGCAACGATCGGCGAGATGGCGACGATCGGCGGCTTCGGCCGTTCGCGCGAGACGCGCAATCCGGTCGAGCCGGATGACGTCCAACACACGATCGCGGACAGATCGAGCGTCTCGGCGACCTGCCGCGCTGCGGCGGCGATCGCGTCGGCGCCGGTCGCCTCGGGCTCGGTGCGCAGCACGTGCAACGACGGCACGTAGATGCCGTCGTTCTCCACTTCTTCGGCAATCCGATTCATCGTCGATACCGCTTCGATCGGATATTGCCCGGACGCCGATTCCGCGGACAGCATCACGGCGTCGGCGCCGTCGAAGATCGCGGTCGCGACGTCGGATACCTCGGCGCGGGTCGGCACGGGACTTGAGATCATCGATTCCAGCATTTGCGTCGCAACGACCACCGGCTTGCCGGCGCGGCGGCAGACGCGCGTCATTTCCTTTTGCACGCCGGGAACCTGTTCGAGCGGCATTTCGACGCCGAGGTCGCCGCGCGCCACCATCAGTGCGTCGGCGAGGTCCAGAATATCGCCGAGGCGGGCCACCGCCTGCGGCTTCTCGATCTTCGCCATCACCGCGGCGCGGCCGCGCGTGATCTTCTTGGCCTCGGCGATGTCCTCGGGGCGTTGAATGAACGACAGCGCCACCCAATCGACGCCAGCGTCGAGCGCGGCTTCAAGATCGGCCAGATCTTTCGGTGTCAATGCCGCCAGCGGGATGACAGTGTCGGGCAGGCTGACGCCCTTGCGGTTGGACACTTTGCCGCCGACCTCGACGCGCGTCACGATCCGCTGCGAATCCACTTCGACAGTGACCAGGCGCAATTTGCCGTCGTCGATCAGCAGTGCGTCGCCCGGTTTGATGGCGGCGAAGATTTCCGGATGCGGCAGATGAACCCGCTTGGCGTCGCCGGGAGTGGTGTCGGTATCGAGGACGAAGTCCTGACCCTTGTCGATCTCGGCCGTGCCGTCCTTGAAAGCGCCGAGGCGCAGTTTCGGTCCCTGGAGGTCGACCAGAATCCCGATCGGCCGGTTGTGATCGGCCTCGATCGCGCGAATCGTCGCCATCAACTCGCGCATGCGGTCATGCGAGGTGTGACTCATGTTGATGCGGAACACGTCGGCGCCGGCTTCGAACAGTCGCGTGATGAGATTGCGATCGCCCGACGCGGGACCGAGCGTCGCGACGATTTTAGTCCGCCGCTGTCGCCTCATTTGCTTGGGGTTCCGGCCGGCGCCGTTGCTGCGGGTGAGGTGGGCGGTGCCGGAGCCGCGCGAGCGCCCGTGGGCGATGCCGGACTGAGCGGATTGCCCGCGGGGAGGGGTTTCTGCGGCGGCTGCTCGGCGGATTCCGTGAGCTGAACGGTCCACGCCCGCTGCTCCCCGGTATCGACTTCAAAGAAGCCGGTGCGATCATAGCCGTGCGCGAGGCAATCGCCGATGCCGCGGATCGTGAATTCTTTGTCGCGCGTGCACATATAGGCCCGTCCGGTCCATTCGCCGCCGCGATCATAATCGACCGCGTAGACATAATAATAACGCGCCACGAGGTTACCCTTGAGCACCGTCTCGCAGGTGCGCGACGGCAAATTCCACCAGCCTTCGGTGGTCCAGCCGTCGGCATCCTTGTAGCCGACGGCAACGCCGACTCGGCTCGACGTATTGTTGCATAGCCTGAAGTCGGCTGCGGCAGGAAGCGCCGAGCCGACGAGCACGAGCACCGCAAGAAGGCCCGCGGCAAGGGTACCGGCCGCCGCCCTAATGGAGGTCGCGTACGTCATAGCCGGTCAGGTTCCGGCGAAGGCTTATAGCGTGTCAACGACGATGCCACGGAAGTCAGTCACGTTAGTGAAGGTCGGACCAGGCGTGAATAAATCGCCGATAGCATTGAAAAACCCCGTCGAATCGTTGTCGGCGAGAAAGGCGGCGGGATCGAGGCCGTGGCCGCGAGCGCGCGCCAGGGTGGTCGGGTCGATAAAGGCGCCGGCGGGGTCGTTCGGCTGGCCGCGGCCGCCGTCGGTTCCGTCGGTATCAGCGGCCAGCGCCACAACGCCCCTGGCGCCATCGAGATGAACGGCAAGGGCAAGGGCATATTCCTGGTTGGGGCCGCCGCGGCCGCGGCCACGCAATGTCACCGTGAGTTCTCCGCCCGAGAGAATGACCACGCGGCGGCTTGCCGCACTCGCTTGACGGGCAAGCTTCGCGTGAAGAGCTGCGACCTCGCGTGCCTCGCCTTGCAGCCGATCGCTGAGGACCTCGCATTCGAAGCCGGCCTTCTGCGCGTGGGCCCGGGCGGCGGCCAGGGCATCGGCCGGCCGGGCGAGGATGCGGTAAGTGTTGCCCGCGAAAATCTCTTCACCGGGCTTCGGCGACTCGTTCTCCGGTCGGGTGAGCGCGCGGGTCACGGCTTCGGGCAGGTCGAGCCCGTATTTGCGCACAAGCTCGCGGGCGTCGGCGAGCGTGGTCGGATCCGGCACGGTCGGTCCCGATCCGATGACTGCGGGATCGTCGCCGGGCACATCGGAGATGGCGAGCGTGACCACCCGCGCCGGATGGGCGCGTGCGGCGAGCCGGCCGCCCTTGATCCGCGACAGATGTTTGCGCACGCAGTTGATCTCGCCGATATTGGCGCCGCTGCGCAGCAAAGCGCGCGTGGTCGCCTGCTTTTCCTCGAGCGTGAGACCCGCGGCGGGCGCGGTCCAATTTGCCGAAGCGCCGCCCGAAAGCAGGACCAGCACGAGGTCGTCGGCAGACGCCGCGTCGGCGATCGCGAGCGTGCGTTCGGTACCGGCGAGGCCCGCCGCGTCGGGCACGGGATGCCCGGCTTCGACTACCGGGATATGCCGCGTCGGCCGGCCATAGCCATGACGCGTGACGGCGATGCCGTCGAGCCGGTTGACCGGCAGTCGCCCGAGGTAATGCTGCTCGGCGACTTCAATGAGCGAGCCAGCCCCTTTGCCCGCCGCCAGTGCCACGAGCCGGCCTCGTGGCGGCGGTTCCGGCAAGTGCGGCGGCAGGCAGTGCGAGGGGTGCGCAGCCCCGACCGCGGTCCAGAACAGAGCCTCCAGCAGTTCGCGCGATCGATGCGTCAAATCATCCCCTCGGGCCGAACTGGCCGCAGACTATGGAAAGCGGGCAGCCGCGGCTTTATCTTTATCTTCATTAAGCCGCGGAGGAGATCATGGCTACCAACGACCAAACCCGCACCGAACTCGAAGCCGCGGTCTTTCGCCGCTTGGTCGAGCACCTTCGCGGACGCACCGATGTGCAAAACATCGACCTGATGAACTTGGCCGGTTTTTGCCGCAACTGCCTGTCGAACTGGATGAAGGAGGCGGCCGACTCCAAAGGCACGCCGATGACAAAGGAGCAAAGCCGCGAAATCGTCTACGGCATGCCGTACGACGAATGGCGCGCCAAATTCCAGAAGGAAGCGTCGGCGGAGCAGAAAGCGCAGTTCGAAAAATCAAGTCAAAAGCACTGAGGCGCCGGGTTCTGCGCTGTTGTCCTGTGCAGTGCTGTGGATGACCGCGTTCGCGCTTGACCGCGGCGCCTGCAGTTTCGAAATCTCCCGGTGAAAGTCACCGCAGGAGTTTTCGATGGCCACTGCCGCCGCTGCCAAAGACGAACAAACCGCCCATCGTTTCGCCAAGGAACAGCTCAAGGCCTTTGTCGAACGCGTCGAACGTCTCGAAGAGGAAAAGAAGACGATTGCCGACGATATCCGCGACGTCTACGCGGAAGCCAAAGGCAATGGCTTTGACGTCAAAACGTTGCGGGTCGTGGTGCGTATGCGCAAGCAGGACGCCAATGAGCGTAAGGAGCACGAGGCTATTCTCGAAACCTACCTGCACGCGCTTGGGATGCTGTAACGGTCGGCGTTGATGCCCCGCGGACCCGTCTGTTGCGGCGCTCGAACGATGAGACGTTATTGCAACGACGCCGTATGCGTCGGGTAAGTCACTGTCGATACGAATACGACGGCGCTGCCGCTGAAATGATCTTGCGAAAGCCCGAGGTTGGGATCGGACGAGAACGTCATCATCACCGAGCTTGAGGGCTTCACGAACAGTGAGGCTAGCGAGGTGAAATCGCGTGCACCGAGCGCCACGGTGGTCAGGAAGTGTTTTACGCTGGGCGACAGCACGATGGCTCGCATCCAGGGACTGTCGAAACGGGACGTGACCCTGATGACGGCGGCCGATGCCAGCCTGGTCGCCGTTCGCAACTTGCTCACGGGCCTCTCAACGTCGCCCTTGATCGCAATCGTGGTACCGGCTTGGCCGATAATCTGACTGCCTTGAGGCGCCGCGGACGATTCCGCCGCCATGGCCGGAATAACGCGGGCAGGGACGTCGCGGCCGGGCTGCTCGGCATAGGATAGCGCAAGCGCCGGCGGCACACGATCCTGGGATGCGGCGGGCCACGGTCCGATCGCGCCGGTGACAGTCGGGTCGGCGCTGGCCACTTCGGTGCCGCGGGCGCGCAACGCCGCCGTGACGGCATCGCGTGATCTGTCGGACGGCTGTGCCGCGCTCGCTGTGTCCGGCAGTCCTTGCCAGTAGCCGCGAGCGATAATCACCTGGTTCGGCGTCGAGTCTGCGCTCGTCGCAGCGCTATAGAGCGGCGGCGAAGCTGGGGCTTGCACGGGCGCCAGCGCTGCCGTGTGGATAAGCTTTGGGGCTTCGGCAATGGCGGCGCGTGCCGTAGCCACCGTCTTTGCCGCCGCCTTTTCTACCGCCGCAACCACTATCTTCGTCGGGGTCTTAGCCGCGGGGGCCAGGGCGGCGCTATCGGAATCGTCCTCTTCGTCGGCCTTGCCGTTCTTCGCCAGTCCTAACAGCTTGGCGAAGGGATTAAATCTCGTGGGCTCATTGGCCGCGACCGTTGAACCCACATCAATGCCGGCGTTGCGTGCGGCTTCCAGCGAGTTGTCGGAAGGCGTGTCGCCGCGCTTTCTGATCTCGGCCAAGGCTACCGCGTAACCGGGCAGCGGCTTACCATCAGTCGGGATATGAACGGTGCGTCCATCAGGGAACACGCGCACCAGCTCTTCGCGCGTCATGCGCGGCCACATCCGGATGCCGCCGGTGTCCATGTGCACGAATGGCGAACCGGATTCTGGATAGAAGCCGACGCCGCCGCGCTGCAGCCGCAACCCGAAGGAGCGCAACTCGGCCAGCGGTACGCCCTGGATATAGAAGTCCATCGCCTTGCCCAGCATGTGCTGACTGAAGCGCGCAACACCGCTGCTGCGATGACGGAGCATGGCATTGGTCTGCGGTGAACGATAGCCGCAAACGACCGAGATCGGCTCTTTCGTCCCAGTTTCGCGCTGCACCTCCCACACGAGATCGATGAGGTGCGGATCCATCCGGGTCTCTTCGCTGCGCCGCCAATCGCGCAGGAACCAGTTGAGCTTCTCCAGCGCGGCCTCGTCATAGCGGCCGTCGCGCTTGTAGGTGATGGTGATGCTTTCGTCGGTGTGGATGTGGTGCATCGAGATAGTGCGCGTCTCGCCCTCGGCGACGGCGTTCTGCAAGGCTCTCGATGCAAAGAGGAGAACAAGAACAGCGAGACCGCACGAATAACCGGCGCGCGCCGCAGCTAATCCACAGATCTTCAGTTGCGCCTTACCGAACGGCACCGGCGACCCCGCATGACGCGCTTGGCGTGGCCGAGACGCCGGGGCTCCCCAGCCGCGGCAGGCAACGCTAAGGCGATTTAATTTTGGGAAGGGTCGACGCGAACTTCACTGTCACCCCACCCCCGACGGCATCATGGCTAATGCCATAGTGTGGCGAAATCTGGCCATGGTCGGCCGGCCGGGGATAAGCACCCTCCAAGGCCGCTCGATACCGCGAATTTGTTAATGACCCAGGCTAAATCGACGGAAATTCGGCCTTATCGCTCCAGTGTGGTCGCGGACCGCGTCTCCCGGCGACGTTGGGGGATCGGTTTGTGTGGGACCGGAGGTGCCTGGGTATTGAACCCGCCACCGAACAGCCGCGCAAAGAACCCCCCGCCGCTGCTTTGGCCGGGGTAATAACCGCGGCTGCTACCGCCGAAAAGCGGCGTGCCATCCGGGATGGCCAACGCCTGTCTGCGAACCGTATCGACCCGGTGCTCGACGGCAATGTCGGCAACCCTGCGTTCGTCAGGGCTCCCCTTCAGCAAAGCCAACAGAGCCTTGTCGCGGCCGTAGATGTCCTCGCGAAATTGGAGCTTGCCTTCATCGTCAACGAACGCGGTCTGGTAGGTGAGATTGACAGGGATAAAGGATGGGAACTGGATATCTTGTTCGCCGCCTTCGGCGATCATTTTCTTGATGCGATCGATGGTGTAGCCGTCATTCGGACGCACCAGCGAAAGCAACACCTCCGCATATTTTTGGGGATCCTGGACGCGCATGCAGCCGTGGCTGAATGCCCGCTTATCATAAGCGAACATGTATTTGTCCGGCGTGTCGTGCTGGTAGACCAGAAACTTGTTCGGGAAGTTGAAGCGAATGCGGCCGAGCGCGTTCTTGTCGCCCGGCGGCTGCCAAATATGGACGGTTCCGTCCGGGTTGCGTTCGACCTTCAAGCCCATCCGGTCGAGTACGGTCGGATCTTGCTGCAACGCCGGCAAATATTCGTTGTTCACGATCGACGGCGGCACGTTCCACGTCGGGTTGATCGTGATGTACTTCATCTCCGCCGTCATGATCGGCGTGGGCATGCCCGGCTTGCCGTCGACAATCCTTGTCATCCACACCAGCTTGCCGTCGTGCATCACGCGCAATGTAAAGTCCGGCAGATTGACGATGACATAGGTCTTGCCGAGATCATGCGGCATCCAACGCCAACGTTCGAGATTGGCGAGAATGATGTCGCTCGGACGGTCGGGTTGGCGGCCGTTGAGCGCATCGATGGTCTGCGGCGTCAGCGTGCCCGTTGCTTTGAGCTCGTGCTCCTGCTGGAACTTCTTCACCGCATCGGCAAGCGGCTTGTCATAGGTGGTGCCGCCATCGCCGGGAACGCCGAGACGATCGCGAAGTTGCGGCACGCGGTCGTCCTGTGCGCCGAGTTTGGGCGCAGGACCGCGCGCGACCGGTGGCCTCGTCGCGTCGCCCTTGCCGGCACGCAATTCCGCATATTTGGCTTTGAGTGCGCGGTAGCCGGCAGTCTGCGGCTCGTAAGCGTCAAGTGCCGCTGCTACGTCCTTTGCGCCGACCATGTCGGCCAGAACGTCGGCCGGTTCAGGAGCGGTAGTCTCATATAGAATATCGGGGCTAACGCGCGACCAGTGCACGCGCCCCACTGACGCGTGGTGCGCATAGGTAATGATCGACATATCAAGCCGCAACTCGGCTTCGGCTAGTGCTGACGGATCGCCGCTCACATCGAAGCTCGGGGCCGGGTAATCGGCCGGATCCAGGCCATCCGCGTCAACATGCGCGAGATAGCCGATTGCCGCCTTGGCACGCTCGTTGGCCTTGCCGTCGGTAATCCACAACGGCGCATAATCGCGGCCGGAATAGAAGGCGTCGATAATGGTGCGGTCCTTCTTGCCGCCAAGAATGCGGTCGAACTTTCCTTCGGCGAGTTCGCGCAATTGAGTGGCGACCGCAGCATTGGCGTCGGTTACTGCTTTTACGGCGGGGGGCGTTGGCGAATTATCGGGTGGGTTTTCCGCCGTAGCCGGCTTAGGGGTGGCAGCGGGTGCCTGATCGGAAGCCGCCGGTTTCGGTGGGGCGAGGGCCGGCGTCGGCGTCTCGTCAGTGGAACCGGCCGGCTTTGCCGACGCTTTTTCGAAATCCGCGGTGGTCGGCGGCGGAACATTCGCGGCATCCGGCATTGGGACCCCTGCGTCAATGGACTTATCGCTCAAGGGCTCAGCACGCGCGCCAACAGGTGCTGCTGCCAACAGCAAAACGATGGCAGTTGAGGCCAAAAACCGATCGAGGCAGACGCTCGGCATCGAGAATTCTCCTTCGGGCCTGCGGGACGCCGCTGCAGGCCCGCACCGTTCGGGGGACTTTGACCCCCAACCTTGTTGTCATTGCGGATGGACTCCGCACCCAACGCACCTTACGTGAGCCGGCAAAATTTGTCCTGCGCGCAACGGTAATATTCGCTCGATCTAGGCGATTTTTCGCGGCTGTCGCTCTGCGGCCACGGCTTCGCTATCCGCCTCAGCATGCTCACTATTCAGCCCGAGCGCTTCGAGCTTTCGATAAAGTGTGGAGCGGCCGATGCGCAAGCGCCTGGCCACCTCCGACATCTGCCCGCCGTAGTAAGTAACGGCGTACCGGATGAGTTCCGCTTCGATGTCCTCGAGCGGGCGCACGTTGCCCGCTGCATCCAGCAACGGGAGAGCATCGAAAGCGGCTTGCGGCGCGATCACCGCCGCGTTTGCGCCTGGTTCTTCCTCGAACGGGACAGCCAAGCCAAGCGATCCGTGAACCTCGGGTTCGAGCGGGGGCGCATCCAGCTCAGGTGCTGTTTCCTGAGCGGGCGCGCCAGAACTGGCCTTGGCGAAAGCCTGCGTCTTGATCTGGGGAAATTCGGCGACGCCGACACTGTCACTTTCGGCCAGAACGACCGCGCGAAACATTGCATTCTCGAGTTGTCGGATGTTTCCCGGCCATTGATAGGCGCTCAGCACGGCCAGCGCCTCGGAAGTAATCAGGCGGACGCGTTTGCCTTCCTCCGCTGCAAATCTCGCCAGGAAGTGCCGGGCCAGCGCCGGAACATCGGCAAGCCTGTCGCGCAGCGGCGGCACGGTGATGGGAAAGACGTGCAGGCGGTAGAATAGATCCTCGCGGAAACGGGCCGCTTTCACATCGGCGATGAGGTCGCGGTTGGTCGCCGAGATCAGCCGCACATCGACTTTGACCGGCTTGCGGCCGCCGACGGGTTCGACTTCGCCTTCCTGGATGGCGCGAAGGAGCTTGACCTGCGCGGCGGCGGGTAGTTCGCCGACCTCGTCAAGGAACAAGGTGCCGCCAGAAGCCTCGACGAACTTTCCAACGTGGCGCTCCGTGGCGCCGGTGAATGATCCCTTTTCATGGCCGAACAGGATCGATTCGACGAGATTTTCGGGCATTGCGCCGCAGTTGACTGCAATAAAAGCCTGAGAGCGCCGCTCGCTGGACCCATGGATAGCGCGCGCGACCAACTCCTTGCCGACGCCGGATTCACCGCCGATCAGGACCGGAATGCTTGACGTGGCGGCCTTCTCAGCTATCCGCAGCACGGCATGCATGCAGGGGCTCTTGGTAATGATATCGGCGAAACCAAGTGTTCCTGAGCGGCTGCGCTTGATGCGCTTCAATTCGCCTTCGAGCGCACTGGTATTGAGTGCATTGCGCAGGCTCACCTGGAGCCGCTCCGCGCCTACCGGCTTGACGACGAAATCGACTGCACCGGCGCGCATGGCTGAAACCACATTGTCGATGCCGCCATGAGCGGTCTGGACGATAACTGGCACGTCGATGGAGGCTTGCCGCAATCGCGCCAGAACGCCGAGACCGTCGAGATTTGGCATGACCAGATCGAGGATCACGCAATCGATCCGCGCGCCATCCGGACCCGCCAGCGCCGTGAGCGCCGCGTCCCCGCCGTTGACGGTCATATGCTCGTAGCCGGACTTTTGCAGCATGCCCTCAAGCAGCCGGCACTGCACCGGATCGTCGTCGACGATGAGAATAGCCATTGGTTTCGAGTTCCCCGGCCAGGTTGCCGCGAGGTGTTGTGCCGTTTCGGGGCACTCTGGGCCGAGGGTGCTTAAGAGCTTGTTAAAGAGCAGAGTCCGCAGATGCCCGACGCCGTCTTCCACTGAGGCCAAAGCCATTTCAGGCGGCAAATTGCGGCCTTGCGCGCTTTTTGGAGCCGCGCCACATGAAAACGCGATAAAGGACAAATCATGCGGCATGCCAAAACGATTGCCAAGAAAATCAGCGCCAAACGGCTAGCCAAGCCTGGGGCGGGGCGGTTCGGGACATTGCCCGAATGGAATCTCGGCGACCT